>ONVG01000026.1 GCA_900321195.1 uncultured Eubacteriales bacterium | reverse complement strand
CGGATATCACTCTCGTATATAAGAGAGGTCCTATCCCGGCAAAGCTCCAGAATCCGACAGTCCTTTCATTCGATGCAAAGGGCAGAGTAAATGATGTTCTTGTTGATCCTGCTATAACAGGCAGCTGCAACTTCTATATGAATATCATGCTCATAAAGAGAGAGCTTCTTATGGAGCTTGTAAACAAGTGCATAGGCAAGAATACAATGAGCTTCAAGCGCGATATAATCCAGGGCGAATATAAGAACCTGAATGTATACGGCTATGAGTTCACAGGCTTCTCACCTGTTATCACATCAATGAGCGACTATTTCAATGCAAATATGGCACTTAAAGATACAGATGTACGTGCAGACCTGTTCAGAGGCGACCGTCCTATCTACACCAAGGTAAGAGATGATATGCCCACAAAGTACGGCCTCGGCTCAAAGGTATCAAATTCACTCATAGGCAACGGCTGTAATATAGAAGGTGAAGTTGAGAACTGCATACTCTTCAAGGGCGTTCATATCGGCAAGGGCACAAAGGTATCAAACTGCGTTATCATGCAGGATACAAAGATAGGCGCAAACTGCAGTCTCAGCTATGTAGTAGTTGATAAGGACGTTACTATAAGAGATGACAAGACTCTTGCAGGTCAGCCGTCATATCCCGTATATATCGGCAAGCTTAGTGTTGTCTGATAGTACCGCGCAGAGAATACAGAAAATGGAGGTGTATATATGAAGTGTCTGTTTGTAACAAGCGAAGCGCAGCCTTTTGCAGCTTCCGGCGGACTTGCAGATGTTTCCGGAGCATTGCCTCACGCACTGCGCCAGCGTCTTATAGGCTGCCGTATCGTGATGCCGCTTTATGACGAGATACCGCAAAGTCTTAAAGACAGTATGAGATTTGTAACAAGCTTTTCTGTGCCTGTTTCATGGAGAAGACAGTACTGCGGTATTTTTGAAACACGCTATAACGGTGTTATCTATTACTTCCTTGATAACCAGTATTACTTTAAAAGAAAGGGCTTATACGGACATTATGATGATGCAGAGAGATTTGCATTCTTTTCAAGAGCCGTACTGGAAATGCTCCCATATATAGACTTCAAGCCTGATGTAATTCACTGCAACGACTGGCAGACCGCGCTTGTACCTACCTATTATAATCTGTTCTATTCTCAGAATGAGTGGTACAGCGGTATCAAGACAGTATTCACTATCCATAATATACAATATCAGGGAAAATATGGTCAGGAGCTTTATGAAGAGGTCGTTGGCATACCGCCTTACGGACGCTCGGTACTCGACTATGACGGCTGTATCAATTACATGAAGGGTGCAATAGAAACAGCCAACCGCATTACAACGGTAAGTCCGAGTTATTCATGGGAGATACGCGACCCGTGGTTCTCACACGGACTTGACCCCATACTTAATGCGAGGGCATGGAAGATAAAGGGCATTCTTAACGGTATTGACAATACTTCATATAATCCTGCAACGGATATACAGCTTTATGCTCACTATACGGCTGACGACCTTTCGGGCAAAGCCGAAAACAAACGCCGTTTGCAGGAAAGACTCGGACTTGAACAAAATGCAGAGGTCCCGATAATCGCTATGGTAACAAGGCTTGTTGCACATAAGGGTCTTGACCTTGTAAAATATGCGCTTGACCAGCTTATGAGAGAAGAGTATGTACAGTTTGTTATACTCGGCTCGGGCGATTGGGAATATGAGAGCTTTTTCCGCTCGATGCATGACAGATATCCGGGCAGGCTTTGCGCTTGTCACGGCTTTATCCCTGAGCTTTCAAGAAAGATATATGCAGGCGCTGATATGTTCCTTATGCCTTCAAAGGCAGAGCCCTGCGGTCTTTCACAGATGATCGCTCTGCGCTACGGTACTATACCGATAGTAAGAGAGGTCGGCGGACTTCGCGATTCGATACAGGACAGCGGCACAGGAGAGGGCAACGGATTTACTTTCCGCAACTATGACGCTATGGATATGTTGGGATGTATCCGCAGAGCTATTGCAGGCTACTGGCAGCATGAAGGCTGGGAAATACTTGTAAAGCGCGCAATGAACTGCGATAACAGCTGGTCCCGCTCCGCTACCGAATACATTAATCTCTACCGCGAAGTAATAGCAGAAAACTGATAATAATTAGCAATTAGCAATTTGCAATGTGCAATTAATGATTCCCGTCGGGTAATTTCCGGCGGGAATTTTTGTATTGTATGCATATATGATGTGATGTCTGTCCGCTATGGCTTGTAAAAGTCGACAATATTAACGTAAAAATAAAAAAATTAATGAAAAACGATAAAAAAGTATTGACAAACGTATAAAGTGGTGCTATAATCATTTTAACGTTAAACGTTAAATAATTAATTTTAAAGGAGAAATCACTATGAAAGAGACAATGAAGAAGAAAGTAAATGTTTTTGGTAAGATCGGCAAGGTCGCATCTACAATAATAATAGACCTTATGATCGTCGGTGCGGTTTTACTGCTTATATGCAGCATACTTTTTGCAGCAGTTCCGCACGACAGCGTAAAGATCGATGTTTCAAGCAATACGCAGGTAAGAGTAAACACCGACTATGTAGGTGTCAACGACAATAGTCAAATCTCTGTAAAACTCGGCGGCTCAGATGTTGTTATCGGCACATTCGGAGATTCCGAAGTAAAGACAATATCGGAAAATGAAAAGATAGTCAGCGTTGGTGATGGAACAAAGACTAATCACTTCGATCTGCTGGACGGCATCAAGGTAATGGTACTTATAATAATAAAGTTTGTTGCAGATATCGTTGCACTGTGCTTCTTCCGCAATCTTATGAAGGGCTTTATGGTATGCGAAACACCGTTCTGTGATGACATTGTAGAAAAAATGAGAAAATTTGCAATAGCGCTCATTCCCACAGCAATAGTATCAGCAATCATGAGTTCGGCTGTAGCATCATTAACAAACGGTCTTTTGAGCGTAGGAAGCTCATTCGGCATGACGACGGTGTTCTTCATAGTTACAGTGTTCATATTCACAGTAATTTTCAAGTACGGCACAGAACTCCAGAAGGAAAATGACGAAACAGTATGAGGTGATTATATGGGAGAGATAATTGTAAGACTTGATCGCATGATGGCGGAACGCAAAATAAGTCTTAATGAGCTTTCGGAAAAAGCAGGCGTATCAAACGTGAACCTTTCAAAGCTCAAAAACGGGCATGTAAGTGCGATAAGATTTTCAACGCTTATTTCACTGTGCGAGATACTCAGGTGTCAGCCCGGAGATATTTTAGAATACAGCGATGGTTCATAATGATGATGCTCCCTGAAATACGGGAGCATTTTTTATTGTCCTATGCATTATTTCGCTGTGACCTGAATAATAATTGTTGATACGATAATTCCACTTTCCACTTTCCAAATTCCACATTTTATTTAGGGTGAAGCGTATGAAAAAGGATAATACAAGGTGCGGCAATCAGACAAAAAAAGCTGTTATATCCGTGTGTATAGGTGCGGTTTCGGGTATTGCCGTTTCAATGCTGATAATTCTTGTATCGGTTGTTGTCATGGTAAAGACGCAAAGCATGGTATATGCCGCTGTTGTGCCGATAACCGTAGCGGCTGTTCTTGCAGGCTCGTTTGTCGGAGGATATGTTTCTGCGCGGCTCAATAAAAGTATGGGACTTCTGACAGGAGCAGTCTGCGGCGCGGCGATATTCCTTATTTTTCTTGGAATAGGTTCAGCGTCGGGCGGAAATATAAGCCTCATTACGCTTTTAAGGCTCGGTCTTGATATTCTTTCGGGCGCAGTCGGCGGTGTTATAGGTGTAAATAAAAAACGCCGCAGATAATGTTGAATTTATGGAAAAGATATGTTATTATATAAGTGTTTAGTGCTTTGTGTTTGGTGAATAGCGCTGTTTATCACTGACACTATCCACTTTTCACTATTTTTTTGAGAGGGTGAATCATCAATGAAGGCAAAGAAGCATATCAAAACTCTTAACAAGGCTAATCTTAAGGAATCAGCAGTAAAGGGCGGCTGCGGCGAGTGCCAGGCATCCTGCCAGTCAGCTTGCAAGACATCTTGTACAGTTGCTAATCAGAAGTGTGAGAGAGAATAATTTCACTGACATCAAAGATGCACGAAAAGGCGGATGTTTGTCCGCCTTTTTCAGCTCCCTCAAGTAGGGAGCCTTATTATATATAAGGAGAATGTAAATGATACACAAGTATAAGCTTAACGGTTATAATATATGTCTTGACGTTCACAGCGGCGCTGTACACGTCCTTGATGATATCGCCTATGATGTTTTGGACTGCTGTGATGAAAATATGACAGAGGTCTGTCCCGATAAAATGTATGATGAGCTGTCGGAAAAGTACAGCCGTGATGAACTGACGGAAACATATGAGGCTTTATATGAGCTTTATAAGGATGGACAGCTCTTCTCAAAGGATGATTATGAGCAGTTTGCAGACCTTATGACTAAAGCTCCTATAAAATCTATGTGTATAAATATCTCGCATGACTGCAATCTGCGCTGTGAGTACTGCTTTGCTGCAAAGGGGGATTTCGGTCAGGGCAGATGCCTTATGTCATTTGAAACGGCAAAAAAGGCTATTGATTTTATCATAGCAAATTCGGGTACAAGGCATAATCTTGAAGTGGATTTCTTCGGCGGCGAACCGCTTATGAATTTTGACGTTGTAAAGCAGACTGTCGAATATGCAAGGAGCATAGAGAAAAAGTACAACAAGAATTTCAGATTTACTATAACTACTAACGGACTTCTTCTCGATGATGACAAGATAGATTATATCAATAAGGAAATGCACAATGTTGTGCTTTCGCTTGACGGCAGAAAGGAAATAAACGACAAGCTCAGAGTTACGCCAAACGGCAGGGGCTGTTATGATATCATAGTACCTAAGTATCAGAAGCTTGTTTCAAAGCGCGGAGACAAGGACTACTATATAAGAGGTACGTTCACGACATTCAGCAAGGACTTTACGGCCGATGTTATGCACATGAAGGAGCTTGGCTTTGAGCAGCTTTCCATTGAGCCTGTAGTTTCCGACCCGAAGCTTGACTATTCGATAAAATATGAGGACTTGCCGATGGTATTCAAGGAGTATGAACGTCTTGCAAAGACTCTTATAGAAATGAGGAAAAAGGGCGAGTATTTCAATTTCTTCCATTTTATGATAGACCTCGATCAGGGGCCGTGTGCAATAAAGCGTCTGAGAGGATGCGGCTGCGGAAACGAGTATGTAGCCGTAACACCGCAGGGAGATATTTATCCGTGTCATCAGTTTGTCGGTGAGGAAAAGTTCAAAATGGGAAATCTCAACGACGGTACGTTTGACCTTGACATGAAACAGCGCTTTGCAAAGGCAAATGTATATTCAAAGGAAAACTGTAAGGACTGCTGGGCAAAATTCTATTGCAGCGGCGGATGCAATGCAAACAACTATCAGTATGAGGGAGATATACTCAGATCGCACAAGGTAGGATGTGAGCTTGAAAAGAAGCGTCTTGAATGCGCCATAATGATAAAGGCAGCGCTTGCCGACTTCGGTATCGAGCAGGAAAACACCTGTGACGGCGAGGACTGCTTTGTTGAGTGCAGGTAACGTCAATTATAAAGTTGCTGTAAAATTATTTGCTTACTTTTGAGTTGTCAAAGTCAGCGAATTTAGGAAGGGAGTTCGGGGGAAAACCTTTTTTCGCAAGAAAAGGGTTTCATCCGAGTAAACTGCCTGATAAAATTGATTTCCGTTTGAGGTTAATTGCGGGCTTGACAAATCGGAAAAAAGATGTTATAGTATGTTGGTAAAACAAAGTAAAGCAAAGGCTTTCACCTGTAGGGTATCGTCCGGTACGGGTCAATAGTTCTATAAGCTCTGCAAAGAGCTTCCTTATGCTGTTGATGCACGGACGATTTCAGGTAAATTGTTCGTGCTTTCTTTTTGTTTCTATATTTTTATTGGAGGTGCTTTAAGATTAGCAAGCAGGAACTTCAGATCAACGAGGAAATTCGTGATAAGGAAATCAGAGTTATAGATTCGGACGGCGGTCAGCTCGGTATATTGTCTGCATCACAGGCACTCGATATGGCAGCGTCAAAAAATCTCGACCTGGTTAAGATCGCGCCGCAGGCAGTACCGCCCGTGTGCAAGATCATGGACTACGGCAAGTATCGCTTTGAACAGGCAAAGCGTGAAAAGGAAGCAAGGAAAAATCAGCATATTGTCGATATAAAGGAAATACGCCTTTCTCTTAATATCGATACGCACGATTTTAATACAAAGCTCAATCATACTCAGAAGTTTATAAAGAGCGGTGATAAGGTCAAAGTTTCAATACGATTCAGAGGTCGTGAAATGGGACATCCCGAACTTGGAACCGAAATAATGAAAAAGTTTGCCGAAGCATGTCAGGAATTTGCAAATGTTGAAAAGCCTGCAAAGCTTGAGGGACGAAGCATGATAATGTTCCTTGCACCGAAACCAAACAAATAAACCGAAATTTAAGGAGGATCTTAATATGCCAAAGATCAAGACACACAGCGGAGCTAAAAAGCGTTTTAAGCTTTCAAAGACAGGCAAGGTGATTCGTGCACACGCTAACAAATCACACATTCTTAACAAGAAGACAACAAAGCGTAAAAGAGGTCTCAGAAAGACTGTTGCTGCCGATAAGACAAATGTAGCAGCAATCAAGCAGCTTATTCCTTACAAATAATAGGAAGCAGGCTATCACGATCTAACTGAAAATAAGTATTATCGGAGGTATACAAAATGGCACGTGTAAAGGGTGCGTTGGCAACACGCAAAAGAAGAAAAAAGGTACTGAAGCTTGCTAAAGGTTACTGGGGCGCAAAGAGCAAGCACTTTAAAATGGCTAAGGAAGCCGTAATGAAGAGCGGCAACTATGCATATATCGGCCGTAAGCAGAAGAAGAGAGATTTCAGAAGACTCTGGATAACACGTATCTCATCAGGCTGCAAGGCAAACGGTATAAACTATTCTACATTTATGAACGGTCTTAAAAAGGCAGGTATCACACTTAACAGAAAGATGCTTTCAGAGATCGCTATAGCAGATGCAGAGGCTTTCACAGCACTCGTTGATAAGGCTAAGGCAGCTCTTTAATGAATATCCGATGCACTCAAGTCAAGGCTTGAGTGCATTTGTATTTGTTGTTTTTTCATTGTCCGCCGCAAAGCAGATGATGAAAAGACAACAGGGAAAATCATAAGCTTCTTTAATTGTAAAGAAAGCTTTGAGTAAAAAGGGAAGTGCAGAATAATATGAAAAATATAGTTTTGATAGGTATGCCCGGATGCGGAAAAAGTACTGTAGGCGTTGTGCTTGCTAAGATACTCGGATACAGATTTCTCGACTCCGACCTCGTTATCCAGGAGCAGGAGGACAGACTTCTCAGTGATATAATCGAGCAGGAAGGCATAGAGGGCTTTAATGAGATAGAGAACCGTATAAACGCTTCTATAAATGTAAGGAAAACAGTTATCGCAACAGGCGGCAGCGTGGTCTACGGAAAGGATGCTATGGCTCATTTTAAGAATACAGGCATAATAGTATATATAAAGCTCCCGTATGATGATATAAAACACAGGCTCGGAGACCTTGCCAAAAGAGGAGTTGCAATAAAGGAGGGGCAGACGCTCAGAGACCTTTATAATGAAAGGCTCCCGCTTTATGAAAAGTATGCGGATATTGTCGCAGAGGAAAGAGGGATGACCATATCTCAGACAGCTATGTATATAAAGGAACGCATACTTGAATACGGAGGGAAAAGCAAGTGATAATAACAAGCAGGGACAATGATATAATAAAGGAAGTATCAAAGCTTCTTTCAAGCGCAAAATACAGAAAGGAAAAAGGCGCCTTTGTTTCCGAGGGCGTAAGGCTTTGCTTTGACGGGGCAATATCGGGCGCAGAGATAACTGCTTTCTTATATACCGCTGCTGCTAAGGATAAGTATGCGGATGAATTTGAAAAAATATCAGCCTGTGCGGATAAGTCCTATGAAGTCAGCGATAGGCTTTTCGCCAAAATATCCGATACCAAAACGCCGCAGGGCTTTTTGTGTATTTTTAAAGCACTTGACAAATGTGACGTAATGTTTAAAATATTAGAAAAGGGACACTATGCGGCGCTTGAAAATATTCAGGACCCTTCAAATATGGGAACTATACTCCGTACAGCCGAAGCGCTTGGAGTTGACGGTGTGATACTCTCGGATGACTGCTGTGATATATACTCGCCTAAGGTGGTAAGAGGAAGTATGGGTGCAGTTTTCAGAGTACCTGTTATGATAGCGGAAAACTTTACAGACTATATATCACGGCTTACACAGAAGGGTATAAATACTTATGCGTCTACACCGAGGAATGCCGAAAATATAAATGAAACAGAGTTTTCGGACGGAGGTGTTATGCTGATAGGAAACGAGGGGAACGGACTAAAGCCTGAAACGATAGCTGCATGTAAAAAAAGTGTCAGGATAGAGATGCGCGGCCGTGCAGAGTCGCTTAATGCAGCGGCAGCGGCGGCTATATTGATGTATAAGCTGCTGAACTGAGCAAACAGGAGATAAAATAATGGAAAGTATCGTTTATTGGGTATGGCTTCACAATGCTCTTAATTACAGGGGTAATAATGTAAAAGCGCTTCTTGGATATTTTAAAGATGCCAGGAGTATATATTGCGCTGATGATGAGGAAATAGATAAATGTTCCGATATTACTCCGTCAGAGAAGGAAAGGCTTTGCAGCAGGTCACTTTCTGATGCTCAAAAGATAGTCAGAAGATGCAAAGGAATAAACTGCCGCATACTTCCGATATGTGACGAGAAATATCCCGATAAGCTCAGGAAAATAGATGACCCGCCTGCTGTTATATTCGTAAAGGGTGATATATCACATATCGATGAGCCTTGTGCAGCAATAGTGGGAACAAGAAATCCTTCTCTTTCAGGAAAAACTATGGCTTATAACTGCGCCGCAGAGCTTTCAAAAAATGGCATCCACATAATAAGCGGCTGCGCTGACGGGATAGATACACAGGCGCACAAGGGCGCACTGCAGACAGGATTCGATACCTATGCTGTACTCGGAGGCGGCGTGAATCATAAGTACCTTAAAAAAAATCAGCTTCTGAGGACCGAAATATCAAAACACGGCGCACTTATATCGGAATATCCGCCCGATATTGAGCCGACTGAATATACATTCCCTTTAAGGAACAGAATAATCTCAGCGCTGTCTGACTGTACGATAGTTGTAGAAGCGTCAAAGATAAGCGGCACTATGATAACGGCAGAATATTCTATCATACAAAAAAAGCCGATATTTGTCTTATGCGGAGACTATAAGAGAGCATTATCCGACGGAGCGGATACGCTTATTGAATACGGCGCATGGGTTTCTGATAAGAATAACGGCTATGCAGATATAATAAAATGGATAAAAGAAGATGACAGTGAAAGAAAGCATCAGGATATAGACATTGATTCTATAAAGATTTTTCGCAGAAATGCAAAGCAGGATAAAAAACAAGCAGAGCTGAATAATGTGCTTTCCTTCAAGGAAACAGTGGTCTATAAGAAAAATCTGCGCGATATGTATATACTCGGTCTTATAGACAAGGTGTTTTCGTCTGATACAGACCCGAAGGATATTGAGATAGACAATAATAATGAATATAAGGAAAGCAAGCCTTATGTCGGGAAAGAAAAAAAGATAAACAAAAGAAATAAAATCGTGATATCTGAAACAGCTGATGAGCCGTTATTTTCTGCATCTGAACATAATGATAAAAAAGATGATATTAATATGTTGAATATTACTGAAAAAACTGTGAAAAATGATAAAAAGCAGGCAAAAAATAATGATTTTTCTGCTGACATGTTGACAGAAAACGCTCGCGCGGTGTATGATACAATCTCAGATACACCGATTTTTACGGATCAGATAATAAGTGCGGCGGGAATGAGTATAAGTGACGTAATGTCATCTTTGACAGAGCTGGAGCTTTATGGTTTTATAGTGCCGCTTCCAAACGGAAAGTATGTAAGAAAGTAATTCTTTGGAGGGATGTATCATGTCAAAGCTTGTAATAGTGGAGTCGCCGGCAAAGGCAAAAACTATAAAAAAATATCTCGGTAAGGGTTATGAAGTTGTAGCCTCCATGGGACATATAAGGGATCTTAATCCAAACAGGCTTAGTGTGGATATAAAGAAAAAGTTTACGCCTAAATATGAGCTTATCAAGGGTAAGGAAAAGCTTGCGGATGAGCTTGTAAAGCTTGCCGGCAAGAGTGAATATGTTTATCTTGCGACTGACCCTGACCGTGAGGGAGAAGCTATATCATGGCATCTTGCATATCTTCTGGGACTTGACCTTAATGACAGCAACAGGGTAACATTCAATGAGATAACAAAAACAGGCGTACAGAACGGTATGAGCGCACCGAGAAAAATAGATATCGACCTTGTGAACGCACAGCAGGCGCGAAGAATACTCGACAGACTTGTAGGCTATAAGCTAAGCCCTTTCCTTTCACAGAAAATAAGAAAGGGACTTTCCGCAGGACGTGTTCAGTCCGTAGCAGTAAGGATAATAGTTGACAGAGAGGAAAAAATAAGAGCGTTCAAACCCGAAGAATATTGGAGCATAGATGCAAAATTCATCCCTAAGGGTTCAAGAAAGGCTTTCCCTGCCGCATTTTACGGAGATGCGAACGGAAAAATAAAGATAGAAACAGAAGAACAGGCTCATAAGCTTCTTGATGCTATGAAGGACTGTCAGCCGTTTGTTGAAAAGATAAAGCACGGCACAAGAAAGCGTCAGCCTGCGCCGCCGTTCATAACATCCACTTTACAGCAGGAAGCATCAAGAAAGCTTGGCTTTCAGTCGAAGCGTACCATGAAAGTAGCGCAGGAGCTTTATGAAGGCATAGATATAGAGGGTATGGGCGCAGTGGGTCTTATAACCTACATGAGAACCGACTCTTTAAGACTTTCTGAGGATGCGCTCAATGCGGCGGAGCAGTATATAAGGGATAAGTGGAGCGAGAAGTATCTCCCGTCAGGCGGACACAGATATTTCAAGTCACGCTCAAACGCACAGGACGGACATGAAGCTATAAGGCCTACAACTGTAGAGCTTGAGCCGTCAAAGATAAAGAACAGCCTTACAAGCGACCAGTACAAGCTTTATAAGCTCATTTGGGAGCGCTTTATCGCATGTCAGATGGCTGAATGCATCCATAAGACAACACAGGCTGATATAAATGCCGCAGGCTATATATTCAAGGCTTCAGGCTACAGAGTTGATTTTGACGGCTATACCATACTTTATGTAGAGGGCAGCGACAGCGCCGATGAGGAAAAGGAGTCGGAGCTTACACCGCTTGAAAAGGATATGCAGGTAAGAGTAAAGGAAATGGTACCGAATCAGCATTTTACACAGCCGCCTGCAAGATATACGGAAGCATCACTTATCAAGGCGCTTGAAGAATACGGTATCGGCAGACCTTCCACCTATGCGGCAACTATCTCGACGATAACATCAAGAGGATATGTAAAAAGAGAGAGCAAAACTCTTTACCCGACAGAGCTTGGCGAGGTAACGACAAAGCTTATGGAAAATCGTTTCCCGAAGATAGTAAATGTAAAGTTCACGGCTCAGATGGAGCAGGATCTTGATACAGTCGAGGAAGGCAAGTATGGATGGGTAGAACTTCTTACTAATTTTTACGGCGATTTTGACAAAACGCTCAAGCAGGCAAAGGAAGAGATGAAGGGCGTAAAGATAGAGCTTGAAGAGGACAAGACCGACCTTATATGCGATAAGTGCGGAAAGCCTATGGTCGTTAAGTTCGGCAGATACGGCAAGTTCATAGCATGCTCAGGCTATCCGGACTGCAAGAATATCGTCAAAATGATAAGCACTATCGGGATTCCGTGTCCCAAGTGCGGCGGTGATGTCATAGTTAGAAAAACTAAGCGCGGCAGAGAATTCTACGGCTGTTCAAATTATCCGAGCTGTGATTTCGTATCATGGTACCAACCGACAAATGAAAAATGTCCGCAGTGCGGAAGCACACTTTTCAAGAAAAAGGGCAAGGCTCCTAAGCTTTTCTGTAATGCAGAAGGCTGCGGCTATCAGCGTGACGATGACACAGAGGATGCTGTGATAACTCAGGTAGCTGTCGTGGCGAAGAACTCTATCGCTGTAAACAAGGAAGAAGCACACGAAGCCGAAGATAACGGCAATTCAAATACAACCGATAATGCGGTAAATCAGTGATATCCGCGCAGAACACAGGCACAGCTATTTCAAAAATGACTGTGCCTTTATTGCAGTTATTTGCTTGATATCGCAGTAATAATGTGGTAGAATAATATTCTGAGATGATATTATTATAAATGTATGGGCGGTGAGATGATGTTTGTCAATGTTATAGGCGCAGGTCTGGCAGGCTGTGAAGCGGCTTTTCAGATAGCAGAAAGAAATATACGTGTCAGGCTTTTTGAGATGAAGCCGCATAAAATGACGCCCGCTCATAAAAGCAGGGATTTTTGTGAGCTTATATGCTCCAATTCCCTTAAAGCCGCAAGAGTTGAGAGCGCAGCAGGACTTCTTAAAGAAGAAATGCGGCGTATGGATTCACTTCTCATGCAGTGTGCAGATAAATGTACAGTACCCGCAGGAGGTGCGCTTGCTGTTGACAGGGATATTTTTTCCGCTATGGTCACGGAAAGAATAAAAACTCACCCCATGATAGAAGTCATAGAGGATGAAGTCAAAGAGATACCTCATGATGCAGTTACGGTCATTGCTACAGGTCCGCTTACAAGTGACACGCTTGCCGAAAAAATAACAGGGCTTTGCGGCGGCGGTCTGCATTTCTTTGATGCGGCAGCACCTATAGTTACGGCTGAAAGTATCGATATGGAAAATGCTTTTACAGCGTCAAGATATGACAAGGGCGGCGATGACGCATATATCAACTGTCCAATGAATAAGGACGAGTATGAGGCTTTTCATAAGGAGCTTGTAAATGCCGAAAGAGCGCCAAGACATGATGTGGATGTTATGAATCCTAAAGTATATGAGGGATGTATGCCGGTTGAGATACTCGCTCAAAGGGGGCTTGATACACTCCGTTTCGGTCCTATGAAGCCGGTAGGACTTAAAGACCCGAAAACAGGTCACAGACCCTGGGCAGTCGTACAGCTCAGAACGGAAAATTCCGAAAAGACGATGTACAACCTTGTGGGATTTCAGACAAATCTAAGATTTCCCGAACAGAAAAGAGTTTTCGGCATGATACCTGCGCTCAGGAATGCCGAATATGTAAGATACGGTGTAATGCACAGGAATACTTTCCTTGACTCACCGAGAGTGCTTAATGCAGACTATTCACTGAAAAGTGACAGTAATATATTTTTCGCAGGACAGATGACAGGTGTTGAGGGCTATATGGAGTCAGCCTCGTCGGGACTTATCGCAGGAATAAACGCCGCGCTTAAAGTTAAGGATGAAAAACCTTTCATTCTCCCGAAGGAAACTATGACAGGGGCGCTGGCAGCGTATATTTCCGACAGCACAGTTGAGGACTTTCAGCCTATGGGCGCAAATTTAGGTATATTGCCTGCCTTGTCCGAGCATATAAGGGATAAAAAGCTAAGGGCAGCAGCTTATGCTGAAAGAGCGCTTAAAGCTTTGGATGATATTATTTGTGACCGATAAAATAAATTGATAGGGTGTGAATACGTTATGAAAATAATTATAGATGCATTCGGAGGAGATAATGCTCCTCTCGAAATATTAAAAGGCTGCGCTTTGTGTGCAGATAAATATGATGGTGTAAAGCTCGTTCTTGTCGGCAATAAGGAGATAATGGAAAAGGTAGCAGCCGAAAATGATATTTCCCTTGAACCCTTTGAAATATATGACGCACCCGATGTTATCGGTATGGAGGAAGAATCGGGCGAGATAATGAAGTCGAAGAAAAATTCTTCAATGGCTGTCGGTCTGCAGCTTCTTGCGGACGGAAAGGGAGATGCTTTCCTTTCGGCAGGAAACAGCGGTGCGCTTGTTATGGGAGCAACATTCATAGTTAAACGCATAAAGGGCATTAAAAGAGCAGCATTTGCGCCTGTTATGCCGACTTCAAAAGGTCCGGTGCTTCTTATAGACAGCGGCGCAAATATTGAGGTACGTCCGGAGATGCTTCATCAGTTCGGAATAATGGGCTCGATATATATGGAGAATGTTTTAGGGGTAAGATCGCCGAGAGTTGCGCTTGCAAATGTAGGTACGGAGGATCATAAGGGCGGAGAGCTTCAGCACGAGGCTTTCAGACTTCTGAAATCATCTGATATCAATTTTATAGGAAATATGGAGGCGCGTGACATACCGGCAGGCGCTACCGATGTAATAGTTGCCGACGGTTTTACGGGCAATGTGATAATAAAGATGTATGAGGGCGTTGCAAAAGAGCTTTTCGGAAAAATAAAGGGCGTGTTCCTCAAAAACTTCAAAACAAAGCTTGCGGCTCTTCTTCTTAAAAAGGAGCTGTATGAGCTTAAACAATATTTTGACTACAATCAGTACGGAGCTGCGCCTGTAATGGGCGTTTCAAAGCCCGTACTCAAAACACACGGAAGCGCAAAGTCGGATGCGATAGTAACAGCTGTAAAGTCCGTTATAGACTGCGTGGAAAATGACGTTACGGGAAAGATTACCGAAAAGATAGCCCAGATGAAAGAGAGAGGAAGCGTTTCGGAATGAAGGAGCTTGAAAAGAGGATAGGCTACTGCTACAAAAATATTTCATACCTTGAAAATGCGCTTACTCATTCCTCATATGCAAATGAAGTCAAACACGGAGTCAAAAGCAATGAAAGACTGGAATTTTTAGGAGATGCCGTACTCAGCATCGTAGTTTCGGACTATATATACAGGAACTGCCCCAAGCTGCCTGAGGGAGAGCTTTCAAAGCTGAGAGCAGCTCTTGTATGTGAAAAATCGCTTTGCAGATTTTCAAAGACGCTGGGTGTCGGCAACTATCTCAAACTAAGCAGGGGAGAAAAAAATCTTAACGGTCAGGAAAGACCGTCCATACTTGCGGATGCTTTTGAAGCTATAATCGCGTCTATATATCTTGACGGCGGAATGGAAAATGCGAGGAAGTTCATACTTTCATTTGTCGAGTCGGAGATAAAAAATCCAAAGCCGAGAGCTTTCAAGGACTATAAAACGACCTTGCAGGAGATAATACAGAAAAATCCCGAAGAACATCTTGAATATGTTCTCACAGGCGAGGAAGGCCCCGACCATGACAAGCATTTCTTTGTTGAGGTACATCTTAATAATAACATCATAGGCAAGGGCGGCGGCAGGAGCAAGAAAGAAGCCGAACAGCAGGCGGCAAGAGAAGCTTTGGAGTTGATGGGATATTGAAGCATTCAAACGTAGCGATTTTTGTTCCGCATAACGGATGTCCGCATGCCTGTACATTCTGCAATCAGAGAGAAATAACAGGTCAGCAGTATCAGCCGACAGCAAAGGATGTAGAAGATGCTGTAAGGACTGCAAGGGAAAGTCTTGGAGACGGAACAAAAAGCGCAGAAATAGCATTTTTCGGCGGAAGCTTTACGGCTATAGACCGTTCGTATATGACAGAACTTCTTGAAGCCGCATCACCGTATGTACACAGCGGAGAATTTGCAGGAATAAGGCTTTCTACAAGGCCTGACGCTATAGACAGAGAGATACTTGATATACTCAAAGAGCATGGAGTGACATCAATAGAGCTTGGCGCTCAGAGTATGAGCGATAAAGTGCTTTTGATGAACCGCAGAGGACATACGGCTGATGATGTAAGGAATGCATCGGAGCTTATAAGAGAATACGGTTTTTCACTGGGTCTGCAGATGATGACGGGAATGTACGGCAGTGATTACGATACCGATAAACAGACAGCCGAAAGGCTTGCAGAGCTAAGACCCGATACCATGAGGATATATCCGACAGTGGTATTAAAGGGAACAGAGCTGTACAGGCTTTATATTTCGGGAGAGTACGAGCCGCAGACAGTTGAACAGGCTGTTGTGCTTTGTGCAGAGCTTCTGAGATATTTTGAGGAAAAGAATATAAAAGTAATAAGGCTCGGACTTCACGACAGTGACAGTCTGAGAGAAAATATGGCGGCAGGAGCGTTTCATCCTGCGTTCAGAGAACTGTGTGAAAGTGAGATAATGTACAGAAACGCACTCAAAGAGCTTGAAGAAAAAAATATAACAAGCGGCAGTGTTGAAATTCATGTAAACCCGTCCTCACTCTCGAAATTCATAGGGCAGAAACGCAGGAACATAAAGCGGCTTGAAGAAAAAGGATTTTCGGTCAGTGTCCGTCCTGACACGTTACTTTCAAAATACAGCATATCAGTCAGTGGTTAGCGAGCGACCAAGTGAATTTGCCGACAGCTTGCCATGAAGCAGTGCCGCGTGGATATAATTTAGCATTACGGATAAGAGCGGAGTGCAGCGAGCGACAACGCGAATCGGGACCGGCAGCTTGCCGGCGCAAATTGAGTGCACAGACACTGTGCGGGGTGAGAAAATGAGATTAAGGGCACTTGAGGTGCAGGGATTCAAGACGTTTCCCGATAAAACTAAATTGAGCTTTACCGATGGAATAACGGCTGTAGTCGGCCCTAACGGAAGCGGTAAAAGTAATATAAGCGACGCTATAAGATGGGTGTTGGGAGAACAGTCTGCAAAAGCACTCCGATGCTCAAAAATGGAGGACGTTATTTTTAACGGTACTCAGCAGCGTAAAAAAACGGGCTATGCTCAGGTAACTCTAAGTATAGATAATTCCGACAGAACTTTGCAGTTTGACGGTGATGAGGTCTCCGTTACAAGAAGATACTACCGCTCCGGCACGAGTGAATATCTTATCAATAACACGGCGGTAAGACTTCAGGATATACATGAGCTTTTTATGGATACGGGTCTCGGACGTGACGGCTATTCCTTGATAGGTCAGGGAAAGATAGATTCCATAGTGTCTGCAAGGGGCGATGACAGACGTGAGATATTCGAGGAGGCGGCAGGTATATCCCGTTTCCGATATAAAAAAGCAGAGGCTGAAAGGCGGCTCGATAAAACTGAGGAAAACCTTGTAAGACTGCGTGACAATCTCGTAAGTCTTGAAAAAAGAGTGGGTCCGCTTAAAGAACAGGCTGAAAAAGCAAGAGCTTATCTTGCACTTGCCGAGGAAAAAAGAGGTCTTGAAATAGCTCTCTGGCTAAAGACGCTTGACAGATCATCTGTTCAGCTTCGTGAACAGGAGGATAAGATAACTGTCGCTAAGGCTCAGTATGACAGCGCAGAAAAAGAACTCGGTGATATACAGTCTGAGAGTGAAAATATTTACTCTGAACAGAATGAGTGTACTCTTGCGATAGAGGCCGTCAGAAAGCGGATATCAAAATATGAGGAACAGCTCTCCGATAAGAGAGCCAAAATATCCGTAAAGCAGAATGATATACTTCATAACGAAAACAGCATCGCAAGGATAAACGGCGAAACAGCTCAGATGCGTGAATTCGGTATCAGCATAGGGAATGAGATAAAAAGTAAGAAAAAGGAAATAGATAAAAATAAGGCGCTTCTTTCAGAGAAAAATCTTGAGCTTGAAAAATATACGAAAAGTCTTGGCGCACTGAAAAGCGACGAAAGCCGTTCGGGAGAAAAATTTGACGAGATAAGCGCATTGATAGACGACCTTTCCGCAAAGGCTGCTGACGCAAGAGTAAAATATATGGCGGCTTCCGCAACAATAGATGGGATTTCCGGCAGAACCGATGTGGTCGAAAATAATATAAAGGCAAAAAAGTCACAGACAGGAACGCTTGAAGATATAATCTCGGATTATGAAAAAATGCTGAATGACTGTATCGTCAGGGCAAGACTTCTTGATGATGATACGGCTCAGAAACAGAATGCCGTACAGGAAAGTCAGAACGAATGCGATATTATAAAAGCCGAAGCCGATAAGCTTGCGCTTGACAGTGAACAGCTTTTCAGAAAGGCTAAAATGCTCGAAGAGCTTGAAAGAAATCTTGAAGGCTTTACATACAGCGTCAAGCTTGTAATGAAGCAGGCAAACAGCGGAATGCTGAAGGGTATTCACGGCCCTGTTTCGAGAGTTATACGAACACCGTCCGAATATAACACTGCTATCGAAACTGCGCTTGGCGCGGCTATGCAGAATATAGTTACCGAAACGGACGATGATGCAAAGGCGGCTATAAACTACCTTAAAAAGCATGACGGCGGCCGCGCGACATTTCTCCCGATGTCCACGATAAAGGGCAGGGATATGAGCGAAACAGGTCTTGAAAGCTGTGAAGGCTTTGTAGGCATAGCGTCTGAGCTTTGCTCATGTGATGAATGCTATAAGGGCATACTTTCAAATCTTTTGGGAAGGATAGTCGTTGCAAAAGACCTTGACTGCGCTGTTAACATAGCAAGAAAATATTCCTACCGTTTCAGGATAGTTACTCTTGACGGTCAGGTGATAAATACCGGCGGTTCACTGACGGGCGGTTCTCTTGCCAAAAATACCGGTCTTTTGGGACGCGCTGCGGAGATAGAAAAAATACGCGCTCAGGCTCAGGCTGTAAGGGCAAGCGCTGACGAGAAGAAAAAGGAATTTGAGTCGGCAAGAGAGAAAATGTCATCAGACATAGAGGAGCTTGAACGTCATAAAAAGGATATCGCCGCTGTCAATGAGGACAGGATAAAGATAGAGGCGGAGATAAAGAGCCGTACAGCAGAGCTTGACACGGTAAAGGGCGCACTTTTCGATGCTGAAAGGGAGCGCAAATCTATAGTCAATAAGCTCAATGAGCAGATGACTGTTATGAACATTTCAAGAAGAGATTTTGACGGATATCGTGATAGCATAAGCAAAAATGAAGAGCTTTTGCAGGTGCTTACAGGTTCAAGAAACGAATATATCCGCAAAAGAGAAAGCATAAACGAAAAGATACAGGAGCTCAGGATAAATGTCCTTGCGCTTGAAAAGGATATATCAGCCGCAGAAGCAGAGATAGAAAACGCAAGCCTGCGAGCTGAAAATTCCGATGATAAGATAGCCGCAAACGAAAAAGAAAAAGACGAACTTACAAGGGCTAACGATGATATAAGAAGAGAGATATCTGCTCTTGAAAATGAATGCAGGGAGCTTTCGGAAAGACTTCAAAAAGAACC
>ONVG01000025.1 GCA_900321195.1 uncultured Eubacteriales bacterium | reverse complement strand
CGTCGATGTATTCTTTGATGATCCGCTCGTTTTCAATATCGATATCGAGCATCTTTGGTATACGGATTTTAGCATTCAGCAAACGCTGATAATCATTCTGCTCCGCTTCGATCTTATTGCCGAATGTGTAGTAATCACACGGCTCATGGTGTATTTGTTTCAACACTACTTTATCTCCATCATTTTTGGCAAGGTAGGAGTAACCGCCCTTTCCCTTGCCAAGCAGCTTGATGATTTGATACTCTTTTCCGTTGACTGCCTTATTTTCCACAATTATCCCGCCTTATAACGCCCTGATAACGCCTTTCACGCTGCCGCTGAGGTTCTTTATTGCTGCTTTGTTGTCAAGCCTGAATGTTCTGACCGTCATTCAGATTCCGCTCCATGCTTTACACTCGTATTATCAAATACCATCGGGACGAATTGTATACCGCTGTCTGTCTGCGCTTCGGCGGTTTTGATAAAGCCGAGTTTTTCATAGATACCGACTGCGTACAGCGATGAATTTACCGTGATATTCTGCTTATCGCTGTCGGCAAGAAAGGTGTTCCACAGCATTCTGCCTATTCCCTTGCGGTGATATGCGCCGTCCACAAAGAACAGCGCAATATGGCTGCCTTCGCTTCTTGAAGCAATAAGCCCGATAAGCTTGTCACCGTCAAATGCGCCGTAAGCAGAAAGCTGTGACAGAAAGCCTTCATTATGTATCGCGTCAAAAAACGCCTGTTCTCCCGACGGAGGATAGTTTACCGCCTCATATTCATTGAACACCCTCCATACCATCGGGAGTGCGTCTGTTATTTCCTCTTTTGTAATTTTTCTTATTATCATAGTCTTTCTCCGTAAACCATTGTAATTTTTAATACCCTTTTTGTTTTTCGGCTTATTGCTGTCCGGATTCAGTTAACTGTTCCATTAACTATTTGAGCATACTGCTCCTCCGGTATCATCGGTGAGGTTATCTCTTTTAATATATCCTCGCTGATAGTACCGCTTTTGGCATATTGCCTGCCGGCTTTTCGTATCAGTGCAAGCCGCGGTTCGGTGACGGCTGCTGCCTCGGGTGCGTTGAACATCGGGCTTTCGGGAACGGTGAGCATTGTATGTTCACTCGGAAAACAACGGATGAACTGCATCACGGCAGGCTCAAAGTTGTGTTTGCTGTTCGGAAAGCCGCAGCCGCAGATCATCACATATTTCAGGTGACTTAAATCCGCCTGACCAACATGCTCATAGCGGTCGCCTACCTTCTGCATCGCCATAGATGACAGCGGGAGCGTGCGGTCGAGCAGAGCCTTGAGCGGCGCAGGCATACCGTAACAATAGAGAGGATAGCTCCATATCAGCAAATCGCTGTCGAGTATTTCTTCCAGTATTTTTCGCATATCGTCGCGTTGGATACAATCGCCGCCGTTGCGCATACAGGCAAAACAGCCTGTACAGTATTCGATATGCTTGTCGATAACGTGTATTGTTTTTATCTCGTTCTCCGTGACCTCGTTCATCCCGTCAAGGAAGGCGCGGGTAATATACATCGTATCACTTTTATCCCTCTTGGGACTTCCGTTTAATACTAAGATCTTCATGTTGTTTCTTCTCCGTTCTTCAAGGTTATCTCTGTTCCGTATCTGCACAGCAGACTTGTTACGATAAACATAATGCCGATCCCGATTTGTGATGAATTGCTAAAATTCAAATCGGTAACTCTGATTTCAAAAGTATTCCCCCTTCATATACACAGCGCAAAAATGACGAATATGACGCTCTATGCTTTCCGTTATCTCCTGCACATACTGCGGCTGCCTGTCCGCTTGAGATATCCAAAGGGCGACAGGCGCAGTCAGCTCGGTCGCAAGCAATTCGGGGTCATACTCTTTGAACAAGCCCTCGTTTGTCATGCCCATTATAATTTTTTTATACATTCCCTGTATCCCGTTCAGCTGATGCTTAGTCGTTATCTCAGCAAAGCGTTCATTTCTGAATTGCTCGCGCACCAGAAATTTTCGCATTTTGCGTATCATAGGGTCATTCATGGTAAAAGAAACTCTTTGTATTGCTGTTTGTATAAATTCCTCTTTGCTCTTTGGAAGCTTGCCGATATGTCTGTCAGAGCCGAAGAATTCCTCATAACGTGCTTCCGTTATATCGATAAGCGCATTTAAAATATCCTCTTTACCCTTGAAATGATTATAGAGCGACGGCGCTTTGATGCCGACCTTTTCAGCAATTTCTTCCACACTCGTTCCGTCATATCCATTCTCAGCAAATAATGTCAGGGCTTCATTAAGTATTTTATCTCTTGTCGTCATATTATCCTCCTAAGCAGCAGACTAATAAACATTAGTATTATTATAGCTAATATTCATTAGTCTGTCAAGAGAATGTTTGTTTTTGTTCAGAGCCTGTTGAAATCAAGTACAAAAAATGACATTCTCTCCACCTGTAAAGGCGGGGAGAATGTCATTTTCTCACCGTGAAAAAACCATCGGTCAAAATAATATTATTAATTATTCTTTATTAAGCTCTTCCAGGGCAGCATGAGCAGCGTCAAGATCAGACTTGGTGACAAGAAGTGATATCTGTGATTCACTGGTTGTTATAAGTCTTATGTCTGTCTTTGCCTTTGCAGCTATGCCGAATACTTTAGCCGCAACGCCGGGACAATTTTCCATTTCCTCATCATCGATAGATATCTTACAGTTGCCGCTGCTTACAATGACCTTTATATTGTCGTCATTGAGCTTTGATGTATAGCTGAGTATCTTTACAAGATCGTCGTCATGTATAGTGAATGAAAGACTTGTCTGTGAGCTTTGTGCAGGTGAAAGCGATATCATATCGACATCAACTCCCATTTCTGCTATCTTCTCAAACACTTGGGCAACAAAGCTTATCTCAGCAGGGATGTTCTGTAGGATAACAAGCGTTATATCCTCGTACACGTTAATAGCAGGTCTCATATCTTTTACCGCCTTTCTGCAGGAAATTATTTTGATGACAGCAGGTCTGACATATTATACATTCCCGGCTGTTTATCTTTAAGGAAAACTGCGGCATTCAGAGCGCCTACTGCGAATACGGTCTTTGAACGCGCGCTGTGGCTTATTTTGAGTATCTCGTCCTGTCCGGCAAAGATTATCTCATGCTCGCCTACGATATTTCCGCCTCTTACAGAATGTATGCCTATCTCTCTTTTGTCACGCTTTTTTCTGTATGAATGGCGGTCATAAACATATTCTGCGTCTGTCTTTACCTCTTTGACGGCATCGGCTATCATAAGCGCAGTACCGCTGGGAGCATCAAGCTTTAAATTATGGTGCTGTTCGATTATCTCAATATCAAATCCGTCAACGAGAACAGCCGACGCTTTTTTTGCAAGCTCTATAATAAGATTTATGCCGAGCGACATGTTTCCCGAACGGAATATCGGAATATTTTTTGAAGCCTCGTCTATCATTTTCAGCTGCTCATCACTGAAGCCTGTTGTGCATATAACAACAGGCTTCTTTTTAGCCTGTGCATATTCAAGCATTGAGCTTAATACAGCCGGATTTGAAAAGTCAACGATAACATCAGCCTCTGCCGTGAGCGCCGAAAAATCCTTTGCATATTCAAAATCCGCATTCACAGGAGCAGCTATATCAACACCTGCAGCGATATTTACATCATCTCTGCCCGACGCAGCGTTTATAACGCTTGCACCCATTTTTCCCGAGCAGCCTGTTATAATAATATTTGTAACATTCATCATTTTTATCACCTGAGCGAAGCTCTTTTAACTTCTGTTTATCTTATCCTATAAGTCCGTACTTTATAAGGCACTCTCTGAGAGCATTGAAGCCCTTTTCAGTCATAGGCGCAAGAGGCATTCTGCACGGTCCGCAGTTGAAGCCGAGAAGATTCATAGCTGCCTTTACGGGTATCGGGTTGACATCCGAGAAAAGCGCATCCATAAGCTCTATATAATACTTCTGCATCTCAAAGCTTCCCTTGAAATCGCCGTTGAGTGCGCGCGCGATAAGCTCGTGGCTCTCTCTCGGACAGATATTTGCGAATACAGAGATAACGCCCTGACCGCCCATAGCTGTAATAACATAAGCCTGACTGTCCTCACCGCTGTATACATCAAGCTGGTCGCCGCAAAGCGCCATTGTTCTTGTAAGTGCGGAGATATCGCCGTTTGCTTCCTTTGTTGCCCTTATCATCGGGTGCTTTGCAAGCTCGGCATAAGTTTCCGGCTTTATGTTGCAGCCCGTTCTTGACGGTACGTTATATACTATCATCGGGATATTTATTCTGTCTGCTATATAGTTGTAGTGATTTATAAGACCGCTCTGTGAAGTCTTGTTATAGTATGGTGTTACCGAAAGGATAGCGTCAGCGCCGAGCTGTTCTGCCTCAGCAGAAAGCTCTGCCGCAAATACTGTATCGTTGCTGCCTGTTCCTGCTATAACAGGTACGCGCTTTGCGACCTTCTTTACGGTATATTCTATTACCTGACAATGCTCTTCCTTTGACATTGTAGCCGATTCGCCTGTTGTACCGCAGGCAACTATAGCATCGGTACCGTTGTTTATCTGGAAATCAATAAGCTTGCCGTATTCATCATAATTAATGCTGCCGTCATTGTTCATAGGTGTAACGATAGCAACTGCCGAACCCGAAAAAATATGCTCTGCCATTAAGTTTACCTCCTGAATTCAGTTGAAAGCTTTAATATATCATCTGTCCATGTAGCCTTCTGCACAAAGAAGCTCTGCAAGAAGAACTGCGCCGCCTGCTGCACCTCTGAGTGTGTTGTGTGACATGCAGACAAATTTGATAGTGTACTGTGTATCCTCTCTGAGTCTGCCTACAGAAACAGCCATACCGTTTTCAAGGTTGCGCTCTGACTTTATCTGAGGTCTGTCGTTCTCTCTGAAATAGTGGAGGAACTGCTTCGGTGCGCTCGGAAGCTCAAGCTCCTGCGGCTTGCCCTTATAGCTCTCCCAATCGCTGATTATCTGCTCGATGCCGGGATTTGTTTCAAGGTCTACGAATACTGCTGCTGTATGGCCGTCCGATACCGGAACACGCAGACACTGAGCTGTGATAGAGGGTGACTGTGCCTTTACTATCTCGCCGTTCTCTACCTTGCCCCATATCTTGAGCGGCTCCTGCTCTGACTTTTCTTCCTCACCGCCGATATAAGGGATAAGGTTGTCTACCATTTCGGGCCATCTTTCAAATGTCTTGCCTGCGCCTGAGATAGCCTGATAGGTACATGCAAGAACTCTCTTTACGCCGTACTTCATAAGCGGATGTATAGCCGGAACATAGCTCTGGAGAGAGCAGTTGGATTTAACTGCAACAAAGCCTCTCTTTGTGCCGAGACGCTTTCTCTGAGCCTCGATAACTGCAAGATGACCGTCGTTTATCTCCGGAATGACCATTGGAACATCGGGTGTGAAACGGTGAGCGCTGTTATTTGAAACAACGGGGCATTCTGCCTTTGCATAAGCCTCTTCAAGAGCGCGGATATCCTCTTTTTTCATGTCTACTGCACAGAATACGAAATCAACCTTTGATGCGACTGCATCTATATCGGAAGCGTCAACTATGACCATGTTCTTCATTGATTCAGGCATAGGCTTAGCAAGTGCCCAGCGGTTTCCTGCTGCTTCCTCGTATGTTTTTCCTGCGCTTCTTGCACTTGCTGCAAGTACTGTAACATTGAACCAGGGATGATTTTCAAGAAGTGTTGCAAAACGCTGACCTACCATTCCTGTAGCTCCGATGATACCGACATTATACTTTTTTTCCATTATCATTAACTCCTTTAATTAAAATAGCTTTGAAAGCTTTCCGCTCCGGAAAAATAAAAGACCGGTCAGAAATAACCGGTCACAAAAAGCAAGCTGTCCAACGAACAAACAGAACGTAAACGATAGCTCCCCATCATAGTCTTTTTATGATGACAGTCAGACACCGCTGTGATGAATGACCAAAGCAGAACTTGCCGCATCCTGCTTTTCGGCGGTAAGACTATTCGCATGATATCAAAAGCTGTGGCAGCTTCAACCATGCTACACGCAATACCGCGCCTCTATCCGGAAACGATTTTAAACTTTCATTTAATACTATACCATTACTGTGCATGATTGTCAACTGTTTTATCATGCAGAACGGAAATTTGTTTTAAGGATATCATACAGGCGTTATAGTAATATTCTCAAACTCAACTCCTGCATGACGGCTGACGATATCTTTTACAGTAACTACAGACGCATCATTAAGCTCGTTTTTCGGAAGTATGACCGTACAGAAAGAATTGTTTATCGCCGTGATACATTCGGAAAAGCCCTTCGCCTTTATCTCAGTTTCAATGTCGTTCTGTGCCTTGACGGTCTTTGCAAGGGAGTCCGCCGCCTTTACAGCCTCGGTTTTTGCGTTTTCCGAGCTGTCGGCAGCTTCAAGTATTTCCTTTAGCTCCTCCATAGTTTCCTCGTGAAGATCGTCACGCTTTTCCTTCTCCGAGCGGAAAAACTCTCTCTGTTCGCCTGTCAGCTTATCATCGGCGGCTGCCGCTGTTTCTGCCGCTTCCGGTACTGTTTCCTCCGCGTTGGCTTGTTCAGCATCATCACTGATATCGGAAGGATATGCTTCCTCACCCGAAAGCTCCGTATTTACATAAGTTGTTTGACCAAGCTGCTTTGATATGCTGCTGCTCTCATCCGCGCCGCTGACTGATACGGGCTGTACTCCCGAAAACTGCCAGTTGAGATATACCGCCGTTCCGAGCGCGGCAACAAGCGCTCCTATCATAAGCTGTCTTTTACCAAATGTCATTATTAAGCTCCTCCTGTCACGATCCTAATTTTGAAACACAGATATGTGTTTTTGAAATATTCAAAGCCGCAGCCACCGCCTCCTTTATCCTGCCGCACACTTCATCATTATCCCCTCCTTCACATACGACAAGCACGCCTCTTACCTTCGGCATCTGACAGCCTATTTTTATAGCCTGCTCCGAGCCGTCCTTATTCCGCACCTTGATGTAGGATATCCGCTCGTTGTTCTGCTTGTCGGTATTTTCATCTGCGCTGTTCCTGCGCGAGCTTTCACTCTGACGTATATCATTATCCGCCGCATATATGTTCCTTACAGTTCCGTCCATAGTAAGCATTATCCTTGTGCGTCCTGCGCCCTTCATGCCTGCTATCATATTTCCAAGCTCTTCACAAAGTCTTTCACGGTATGCGTCAGTATCGGAATATTCCGAAACTGCCTGTGCAGCCGCCTGTGATGAGCTGCTGTCATTCTTAGGCAGCACCGAGGATAAAAATATAAGTCCTGCGCCTGCTATTCCTATTATCACTATAAGCTTTACAAGCATATCCCTGCTGCTTAATATACCAGTATTCTGTTTTTTGCTGCTTTCCTCTGAAGTCACGGTCATTCCCTCGCCTTCATGCGATTATCGTTCTGCACTCTATCCCCGTTTCATTCTTTATGAAACGGCTAACCTCCGCAGCTCTTTTTGAGTCCTTTCTGCTCAGTGTTATCTCCGATGTAATAATAGATATGCTCATACTGTCATCAATATCCGTCTTTACCTCAACTTCCGCAGGCGTTATCCCTTTTTCGGAAAGCTTCTTTTTTATAAGCTCCTCAAGCACCGAGCCGATATATTCCTCACGCTGACCCGATATCATCTCAGGAAGTGATGTATCGGAATATATCTCACCTGAAATATCCGGAGCTGTTATATCCGAGACAAGACTTCCGAGAGGAAGTACGACTGCACAAAGCATGAATGCTCCAAGTACAAGACGGATATTTTTTTCAAGCCTTGTATCTGAAACAAGTATCTCGACAATACATGCGGTTACTGAGCATATGCATACTCCAAGCGCCCAATGAGATACGCTTTCCATCTTACTCTCCCTTTCCTGCCGAAAGTATGACGACCGTTGTTATTATAAATACCGTAAGTATGCATATTATAACGGCTGTCAGAAGTCCTGCCGCATCAGAAAGCGCTTTGAAAACTCCCCTCATCTGCGAAAGTCCGAGTATCTCCGCAGATGAGTCAAGAACATACAGCGCCATTCTCCATATCGTACATTCAAGCAGAACGGGAAGCACTATAAGTCCTGCCGCTATTATAACAAATACTCCTGCGCCTGCCCTGAGCATGTCAAGACTGCCGTTGAATGTAGTTATCGCCTCACCGAGAACATTTCCGACAACAGGCACGAATGAGCCCAATGCAAAACGCACAGCGCGCTTGCTCACATTGTCCATTGATGATGTAACTATCGTCTGTACGGACGTCACGGCGACAAATACGGAAACAACGAACACAAGCACCTGTTTTGCAGTTTTATAAAGTGAGCCGCAAAGCGAGCCGAAGCTCATTTTCGGTGATATGGCGGATGTTACCGAAAGCGCAAGAAAGACATTCATAAGCGGAACTACTATTTTTGACGAAACAGCGGAAACGAAATTTCCGAATGTCATCATCGAGCCGTAATATGCCGCCGCTGTCGTTTCCCTGCCCGATGTGACCAAAAGCCCTGCAAGTATCGGCACATACAAAAGCATAAAGCCTGCCGCTCCGTTTATTATCTCTGAAGTCCTGCATATCAGGGAGCAAAGCGGCACTATCACCGCCGTACATACGCATACTGCTCCGACTGCGTTCTGCACAGTCAGCAGGCGCTTTTCCGCAAGCCCGAAACGAAATCCCTCTGTCAACGTACAAAGAAGCATTATGCCTATGCACAAAGCAAAGCTGTTAAGCGGCGCTCTGCCGCTTTTTCCCGAAAGCGCGGCTATCTCCTCAAATATCCTCTTTGTATCAAGTGAAGCAAGCCCCTTTATATCCGCCGAATTTATACCGATATTTGAAAGGCTTTCCCTTGCCTGTTCGGGCATGGCTGAAAGCATTCCCTGACTGTCGATAGTTTCAAGCTGTTTTTTATAAACGTCATCCGCGCTGCTCTCTGCATACACACCTGCTGAAAAGAATATCATCAGCATTATGATGCATCCCGTCATAACTGTTATTTTAAAAAGCTTTTTCATAATTTCCGTTCCTTATCACAGCAGTCTGTCAACCGCCGCCAACTAATCCCGATACTGTTTCAAGGATATCACGGAAAAGCGGAAGTGATATCACTATCACAGCTATTCTTGCGGCAAGCTCCGTTTTTGATGCAAGTGAGCTTTGTCCTGCGTCACGGCATGCGTCCGCCGTGAATTGACAGACAAAGCATATGCCTATAGTTTTCATAAGCACAGGGACATATCCTGCATTTACACCCGATACCGATACAAGCCCATTTATTTCTGAAATAACAGGCGATATCCCCGACAGTATTTTTATGAGAAGCGCGGCGCTCGCAGTCACGGCTATAACCAACGATGTTTCGGGCGCATATTTTTTGAGCGCAGCGGCGCTGAATACCGCTGTTACGGCAAGGGCAAAATATCCGAATATCTCCATAGTCAGAACCCGAAAAGCGTTTCGATAGTCGTGAAAAGCTCCGATATCTGCTGTACAAGCATCAGCAGTACGACTATCAGTCCTGCAAGCGTAGTCATCATTGCCTGTTCCTCACGTCCCGAACGTGTCAGGACAAGACTCAGCACAGCAACTATTATGCCTATCGCCGCTATCTTAAAAATGAAATTCACGTTCATTTTCTCACCGTTCCTCAGCTATTCACTAATAGATAACAACCGCCGTCAATACTCCTGCAAACATTCCCACTACCCTGTAAAGCTTACTCTTTGCTTTAAGCTCATCTCTCAGACTGTTCAGCCTTCGTTTTGCAAGCTCTTTATGAAGATCCAGCTTGCTTATCTCTCCGCCGATATCACTTGTGCCGAAATTATCCCCGAACCCGTACAAAAGCTCCCTGTCCTCTTTACAGCCGACATTTTCATCAACAGCACTCCGCCATGCCTTTGAAATATCAAAGCCGTTATCAAGACAGCGCCTTGCTTCTCTCAGTACAGGCTCTATCATAGGCGCAGATATATCCATATCCAGAAGCTCTCTTATATCCGACGCCGTATAGCTTATGAATGTACCTGCATTTGTCAGGAAAAGCAGATACTGCTCATAAAATAAAACTCTCAGCCTGAATCTTTCCGAGCAGAATATGCCTGCCGCTGTTGTGCATACGACTATCAGCAGACAGCCTGTCAGCTTTATCATTTCCGTTTCCGCTCACTCCCCTGTTATCCTTTCCGTGTCGATAATTTCTTCAATATGTGACGGTCTGTCCGATGTTCCGAGCATGACGATGTTCCCGAATGCGCCCATGCGTATCAGTCTGCCTATATGCTCACGTTTCATAAGCTCCTCAAATGAAGAAGCGTGAGCTGTTGCGATGATAATTACTCCTGCGTTTATTCCCTGCTCAACACTGCGGCAGTCTTTTTCATCTCCAAGCTCGTCACATATTATGACCTGCGGCGACATCGCTCTTATTGCCTGCATTATGCCCTCGCCCTTAGGATAGCCGTTCATAATATCACAAAGACCAAGCTCATTATAAGCCTTTCCCGAATATGTCCCCGATATCTCTCCCCTTTCGTCTATAACAACTGTACGCATTATCTTACAGTCGATACCGAGAGAAAGTCTGTATGCGATATCACGCAGTATCGTTGTTTTTCCGCTTGACGGTACGCCTGCTATCAGCACTCCGCTCCTTAGCGGACACAGCCTTTTTATTACAGGCTCCGAAACTCCCGTTATCTGACGAGATATTCTCAGGTCTATAGAAGAAATATCATTTACCGCTGTTATTTTCCCGCCGCTTACGACTGCCGTTCCGCAAAGCCCTGCTCTGTGGCCGCCCTTTACGGTTATGAAACCGTTCTTTATATCATTCGCACAGCTGTAGACCGAATAACTGCATAATCGTCTGAATGTATCATAGATATGTCTTTGAGTGACTCTGAATGCATTGTCGCTGAGAGAATAGAGTACTCGTCCGCCGCTGTCGATAAAAAGCGCTGATGTTCCGTCGGTCAGTACGAGAGGCTTTCCGCAGCGCAGACGTATTTCCTGTATGTTTGCCCGTCTGCTTTCCGGTATCGACATCACGGCATTTCTCAGTTCATCGCAAAGTATCTCTGCCGCAGACACAAAGCTGTCATTGTTTTCCGCCACAATAAATATCCCCTTATGTTTTGTTATAAATTAATATTAAGCCGTGAGCAAAAATATACATCTAAAATATAATTGTCCACGGAAATCAATCGAATTGTCAAAGTCAGCGAATTGACACAGTAAATAAATCGGTGTTATAATATAATAAACGGAGGGGCAAAGTATGAATGAAAAAACAAATGCGGCTGAACACAGTATCATAACCAAATACAAAAAAACTCTTTTTCACAGATTTATCGGCGCGGTAAAGGATTACAGACTGATACAGAAGGGTGATAAAATAGCCGTCTGCATATCAGGCGGAAAGGATTCTATGCTCCTTGCAAAGCTCATGCAGGAGCTTTCACGTCACGGAGATTATCCCTTTGATATGGAATTTATCGTCATGGATCCGGGATATACGCCCTCAAACAGACAGAAGATAATAGACAATGCCGGAATACTCGGTATCCCGATAAAAATTTTCGATACGGATATATTCGGCGCTGTAGTGAATATAGAAAAAAATCCCTGCTATCTGTGCGCAAGGATGAGAAGAGGACACCTCTATAAACAGGCTCAGATGCTGGGATGCAATAAAATAGCTCTCGGCCATCACTTCGATGATGTGATAGAAACTATATTAATGGGCATGCTGTACGGCGCTCAGGTGCAGACTATGATGCCAAGAATAAAAAGCACCAATTTCGAGGGTATGGAGCTTATACGCCCTATGTATTATATACGTGAGAAGGATATAATCTCATGGAAAAATTACAATAATCTCAGCTTTCTGCAATGCGCGTGCAGATTTACGGAAAGAAACGCCGCTCTCGACGGTACCGGCGATTCAAAGCGTCAGGAAATAAAAATGCTTATCAGGGAAATGAAAAAGACAAATCCGCAGGTAGACATAAATATTTTCAGAAGTGTAGAAAGAGTGAACCTCAGCACGATAATCGGCTACTACAAAGAGGACGAGGAACACAGCTTCCTTGAAAATTTTGAAAAGGACACATGCACAAATGATGAACCGTAAAAAGCTTCTCAGCAGCACATTATTCGTATCGGCTGCTGCAGTATTCTGCACTATGCTCTGGGGGAGCGCATTCCCGTGTATAAAAATAGGATACAGGCTTTTCGGAATAGACGGCTCAGATATACCCTCAACATTGGTTTTCGCAGGCGCAAGATTTGCGGCGGCAGGGCTTATAGTCCTCATTATAGGACTTATCA
>ONVG01000047.1 GCA_900321195.1 uncultured Eubacteriales bacterium | reverse complement strand
GTTGATTTCCGTGCAAGCTATCAGACATATCTTGATAAGCATATTTTGCCGACTTTAGGCGACTATTTGATGACGGAAATAACTCCTGCAATGGCAGACATACATTGTCCTTTGTGCAGATACAGGTTGCCGCAGAGGTGAGCTGTGCGGGCTTCAATGGCAGGAATATAGACTTTGACAAAGAAGCCGTGACTATAAACAGAACGCTCAACTACACCGTTGATGCAGGTGTTTATACCGGACTGCCCAAAAACGGTGAGATAAGAAGTATTGATATAGGTTCAGACACGATCAATTTGTTAAGGCAATTACAGCGACAGCAAGTAAATAATTCGATATTAACGAAGTGGGTATTTACTCAGGATGGAAGTCCTGAACCAATGCATCCGCAAAGCCCTACAGGGTACTTCAAGAAGTTCGGTGACAAATACGGCATAGAGAATTTTTATCCGCATCTGCTCCGTCATACAAGTGCCAGTATTGCCATTACCAACGGTGCAGATGTAGCAAGTGTTTCTGCTCGCCTTGGTCACTCAGACACAGCGATCACGCTCAGAATGTACACCCATGCAAATGAAGAAAGCATCCGCAAAGCAGGCGACACCGTCCGAAACTTATTGAAAAAAGAATCATAATATACAAAAGGCTGCCTTCTGTCAAATGAGAGCAGCTAATTTTGGTTGTACTAAAAAAAGAGCTATTTTTTCTCAATCAGGACTTCAAGTGCAATTATTCATCAAACTTTTGGAATTCATCAAGCCTGAGTTCACGCTTCAATTCTTCTTCTGTTGGCAGATAGGTATAGTATTTTGACGCAAATATCTGGTCATTATTCTCCGGCAAGGTGTATTTTACAATAGCGTCATTCTTTTCTGCACAAAGCACTATGCCGATGGGTGGTTTATCGCCCTCGTTCATCAATTCTCTTGTGTAGTAATTGATGTACATCTGCATTTGTCCCAAGTCCTGATGTGTGAGCGTGCCTGTTTTCAGGTCAAAAAGGACAAAGCATTTCAGAATATAGTTATAGAATACAAGGTCGATGAAGAAGTCCTGCCCGTCAACGATAAAGCGCTTCTGCCTTGCTACAAAGGAAAAGCCTCGTCCGAGTTCAAGCAAAAACTCCTGTAAATGGTCAAGCAAAGCATGCTCAATGTCGCTTTCATAAACGTGCGTATCCGGCTTGATCTGCAGGAATTCCATTACATAAGGGTCTTTGACGGCTTTTTCATATTCCGGTTTAGGCTCTGTTGTCTGGATTTCTGCGGAAACACTTTCTTTATCACGGCTTGCAAGCAACCTCTGATAATACATCGTATGTATCTGTCTTTCAAGCTGCCGGACGCTCCACGCTGATTTTGCACATTCTTCGGTATAAAAATCACGGGCGGTCTTATCTGAGATCCTCATCAGCACACGGTAATGCGACCAACTCAATTCGTGGCACAGTGTGTCACGAATCGGAAAAGTCAAATAGAATTGTCTCATTCTACGCAAGTTGCTTTCGTCAAAGCCCTTTCCGAACTCAGCAGTCAGCCTTTCAGAAAGGTATCTGAGCAGATTCTTGCCATACTCGGCTCTGTCGTTCTCACCGCAAGCCCTGTAGATCTGTTCCCCAATCTCCCAATAGGCATTTACCATAGCTGAGTTCACAGCAGCATATACCTTACCCTGAGCAGCAATAACGCTGTTTCTAATCGAACGGTATGTTTCCTGACCGTTATTATCAAATATTTCTATTTCATCCATTTTGCTTCACCTGAATATATGTTTTTCTATCATAAAGCCGAAATGAATAAAGCATTCAGTTCTTCCCAACCATATTGTGTTTCCTGTGGCAAATCAGCGATCAGGGTATTCAGGCTTTCGATATTATGATCCAAATAATCATTTAATATATCAATGCGTTTATCTTCTCCAAGTTCAGGTGTTTCACGCTTGAGCTTCAGCAAATAATCTACTGTTGGTTTGATCTCAGGATCAAGACAATCCGCGGCAAGCTCATCAAAAAGCATAGGTGGTGGAGTACTGTGTTTAATTATCCACTTACAGGCAAGTATCGGGCGAAGAACATAAAAATACTTTTTGGTTCGGACAGTTTCCCCATGAAGGTATTCACGATAATTGCTTTTAGCTGTGCTTAAATAATGATAAAGACCGGATTTTTTGACAAAATATTTATTGATAACCTCCGAAACAGAAGCCCATTCATTTGTTGTTTTATATATTATAGGTGATGAATTCCACTCAAATAATGTAGGATTGGATTTGTGCAACAGGCGAAGTGCCTTCTGAATATCCCACCCATTTATATCGAGAGTATCATCAAGCTGCCATTCGATTACATCTCTCGTTCTTTCTAATCGTAAATAATAATCTTTCGGGCGAACATAAATAAAACGAACATCATAGTCACTGTCGGGAGAAGCAAACCCCCAGGCACGACTTCCCGATTCTACACAGTGAAGTACACGAACATTCTCTTTTTTCTCGATTTCTTGTATTTTTTCTTTAATTACATCAATCATAATAATCACCTTTACAATACCGGATTATCACCGAAGTATATAGGATGATTATATCATATCCAAACAAAAAAATATAGATTTTCAAGACCAAAATCAAAGAATCTGATAGACAAGAGATATACATAGAATCTATTGAAAAAAACAGAACCATAAAACAAGAGGCAGCGGCTGACCTCAATGGATAGCTGCTGCGCTTTTCGTATGTTTGTTATAATTTTAGAAACTGTCTGGTGTCAAGCAATATTTTGCTCCAATCCTTGATAGTCTTTCAGTTCCATAATAATCATCCATATAATTAAATGACCCGACGTGTTACGCATCGTTGAGAGGCGTGTCGGGTTCTGTCAATTATATTATATGCTGTTTTTTACAGAAATACAATAAGCAAAATATTCAAATAAAATTTTTACAAGGATAACCGCATCAATCGTCTGTACTTTTCAGATGTCTGTACTTCTGTCTGTACTTTTTGAAGCAACAAAAAATATATGCGGCTCTCAAAAACTGAAAGCCGCATAAACACTGTATTTTTCTGGAGCTGATAACCAGATTCGAACTGGTGACCTCATCCTTACCAAGGATGCGCTCTGCCGACTGAGCTATACCAGCATAATAAATGAACTCCCTCGTCAGAGAGAGTTCAAATGGCGATCCGGAACGGGATCGAACCGTCGACCTCTAGCGTGACAGGCTAGCGTTCTAACCAGCTGAACTACCGGACCAAACTGCTTGATAATAATAACATATATCTGACAGTTTGTCAATAGGTTTTTGAAAATAATTTATAAAAAAACAGCGGCACTACATATCTTTAAAAATCATGTAATGCCGCCGAGAAACTATTTACAGACCGGTAATTCAGAAGGATTCATTATAGTCATCAAAATCGTGAGGATCCGGATGACCTGCATCGACAAGTTCGCTTTGACGCATTTTCATACGGAAACGATCCTTTTCTATAGCATCGGAAAGCGCCTCCTTGAAATCGCGTGAATGCTTTATGTTCTTTATAAGAAGAACGGGAGTAGTCTTATCGTGAGCATTTACTTTTATCGAGCCCATACCGAATATCTTCTGAAACAGTGTTCTTGAATATGTCAGGTCTGTTATCCTGTAGAGAAGTATTTCGTTTTCTACGCTATTGAAAAGGCCTTTTTCTATTATTAACTTTTTAGGTTTAAGTGTATAGACTGTAAATGTCCAGGGAATACCGAAAAAGCCCCAGCGTTTGCGTTCCCTCATTATAATTATTGATTTTGGATCTACAGGCTCATCAACTTCACGATAGCCGTCTATCTCATCCATATTATCGTTATCCTTTACTTTATCTGACATGTGCATACCTCCTGATAAAACAGCGGAAAGTGATAAGTCTGTTCACTTATAACTAACTGCTAAAAACTATATTCTGATCAATCGCCGAAGCAGATACCAATGTTCTTTGCGGCCTTTATTACCTTGCTGTCAGTCGGAACAGCCTTGAGTTTTCCTGCGACCTCGCTGAGCGGTACCGGAACTATCTTTCCGTTGACCATGCCTGTCATAAAGCCGTATTTTTCTTTGATTATAAACTGTGCTGCTGCTGCACCGAAAAGCGTAGTGATAAATCTGTCGTAAGCGTCGGGGCTTCCGCCTCTCTGGAAATGTCCGGGAACGGTAACTCTTGTCTCCTGACCTGTAGCTTCCTCTATCTCATGTGCTATTTTATATGATATGGAAGGATACATAAGATTTGACATAGCTTCCTTTTTCTTTTTCTTCGGGAGCTTTGCTATCTCATCGGAAACAGCGCCCTCTGCAACTGCAAGTATAGAGAAGGTCTTTCCGTTCTTTGTGCGTGTCTTTATGCAGTCTATTACCTTGTTTATATTATATGGTATTTCAGGTATGAGTATAACATCTGCGCCGCCTGCTATACCTGCATGGAGAGTCAGCCAGCCTGCTTTATGTCCCATACATTCAACTATGAATACTCGTCCGTGAGATGTAGCTGTTGTGTGTATGCAGTCTATTACGTTTGTTGCTATATCGACTGCGCTCTGGAAACCGAATGTAACATCTGTGCCCCAGATATCATTATCTATCGTTTTCGGGAGAGTGACAACATTAAGTCCTTCTTCCGAAAGCATATTAGCTGTCTTGTGTGTACCGTTGCCGCCGAGGATTGCGAGACAGTCAAGCTTCATTTCTGCATAGTGCTTTTTCATCTCTGCTACCTTATCAACGCTTGTTTCGTCGATGACACGCATGAGCTTGAACGGCTGTCTTGATGTTCCGAGGAGAGTACCGCCTCTTGTGAGTATTCCCGAAAAATCTTCGGGCTTCATCAGACGATATTCACCGTAGATAAGTCCTCTGTAGCCGTCGATAATGCCGTAGATCTCTACCTGATTGCCGTAATACTCGTAAAGACCCTTGGCAATGCCTCTGATCGCAGAGTTAAGTCCCTGACAGTCACCGCCGCTTGTAAGTATGCCTACTCTTTTCATTAATTAACACTCCTTTGCGGATAATTTAATACTATAATATTACAACAAAAATACTGATTTTACAATAAATTTTTATATATTTTTAATTATCATTTTCAGGAATATTCTTTTTGAAGTTTTCACCCGTAAGCGGAACAAACTGATGTTCCTCTAAAACATTGCTCTTTTTGAGAGCAAGCTTCTTTTTGGCTTCATCATAGAATTCGTGCTGACAGTTATGCACCTTTTTTCCGCGCCTGTCTAAAAGCTTGTAGCTCGTGTCGGATTCCTGAACTCTTGTGTTGAGAACGTCTTTCAGCATAGTTGCGATTATATCGAATGAACGCTCCATAAGGTCTTTGTCTTCTATAGGGAAAACAAGCTCCACACGCTTATCAAGATTTCTCTGCATCCAGTCTGCCGAGCCCATGTATATCTTTTTCATGCCGCCGTTTTCAAAGATGAATATACGGCTGTGTTCAAGCAGCTGACCGACTATGCTGCGTACCTTTATGTTTTCGCTTATGCCCTTAATACCCGGTACAAGACAGCAAATTCCTCTTACTATGAGCTGTATTTTAACACCGGCTTTTGAAGCGTCATATAAAAGCTTTATTATTTCAGGGTCAACGAGTGAATTTATCTTTGCCGTGATACCGGAAGGAAGTCCTGCCTTTGCATTTTCGGTTTCGTTTATTATCATTTCTGAAAAGAACTGACGGAGTCCTGTCGGCGCGACCTTCATTTTATTATATACAGGCGGTGTGGAATATCCCGTTATGACATTGAACAGGGAAGAGGCATCCTCGCCGAATTTTTCATCGCATGTGAACATTCCTATATCCGTATAGAAACGTGCGGTGATATCGTTATAGTTTCCTGTTCCCATGTGGAGATAGCGTCTTATTCCGTCCTGCTCACGTCTTACTACAAGGACTATCTTGCAGTGTGTTTTGAGTCCTGCAAGTCCGTATATTACATGACAGCCTGCTTTTTCAAGCTTCTTTGCCCAGCCGATATTATTTTCCTCGTCAAACCTTGCTTTAAGCTCGACAAGTACAGTGACCTGCTTTCCGTTTTCAGCGGCTTTTATAAGTGCGGCTATTATCGGTGAATTTCCGCTGACACGGTAAAGAGTCTGCTTTATGGCAAGTACATTTTCATCGTTTGCCGCTTGATTCACGAATTTTATTACCGAATCAAAGCTTTCATAAGGATGATGCACCATTCTGTCCTTTTCGCGTATTGCTGCGAATATGTCATCATATCCGAAAAGCTCTGACGGCGGATTAACAGGTATTATCGGTTTGAATCTCAGCTCTTCAAGACCGTCCAGACCTCCGAATTTTGAGAAGAATGTAAGGTCGAGCGGTCCCGATACCTCATATATTTCTTCTTCCGATACCTTGAGCATATCCACAAGAAATTCCCTTAAAGCCTTGTCGCACTTGGAAACTATTTCAAGCCTTACCGGGTCGCCGCGCTGACGCTTTTTCAGTGAATGCTCTATCTCAACAAGAAGGTCATCCGCATCCTCGTCTATATCAAGGTCGGAATCCCTTGTTATTCTGAACGGACAGTATGCCTGTATCTCATAAAGCTCGAAAAGGTCGGAAAGACGGCTTATTATTATATCCTCAAGCATTACGAATGCTCTGCCGCTGTCTGACTTTACCTCGAAAAATCTCGGTATTATAGACGGTACCTGTACTACTGCGAATACATCCTCGCCCTGATTCAGAAGTCTTACGGCTATATTAAGGCTTTTGTTTGCAAGCAGCGGAAAAGGTCTTGAAGTGTCTACCGCAAGCGGCGTCAGAACAGGGAAGATGAACTTATCAAAGTATGTGTCAACGCTTTGCTTCTGCGTTTTGCTAAGCTCCTTTATTTTAAGGAAGCGGAGCTTGTGCTTTTTCAGCGCAGGTATTATTGAATGGTGCAGGCATGAGTACTGCTTTTTTGAGAACTCGTGTATCTTTGCGGTGAGCTTTTCAAACTGCTGCTGTGCATTCATACCCGATGCGTCAGGCTCATTGTGTTTTGAGTGCATCCTGTCCATAACGCCTGCAACACGCACCATGAAAAATTCATCAAGATTTGAGGCTGTTATAGCAAGGAACTTTACTCTTTCAAGTACGGGGTTGTCCTTTTCAAAGGCTTCTTCGAGTACACGGCTGTTGAAGTCCATCCAGCTCAGCTCTCTGTTATGATACGGGAAATCCGGCGGTGAAAACAGTTTTACGGGTTTGAGTACAGCGTCCTCTTTATTGAGCTTGTGTTTTTTGCTTTTTTGTGGTTTAGTTGTTTTTTCGTCATCTTTTTTCTTATCGCTCAAAATTTATCTCTCCTTGCGGTAACACCGCCTTTTGATTTTAATTATGTCCATTATAACAAATGTTTTCTCCAAATTCAATATTTTATGTTAAAATATAATACATAATGGTGATTTCAAAATAATTCCCTACAGTTGTTGAAAAATAGTACATGATATTGTATAATTATAGTAATTTCGCAAAGAATTGTTATTTTCTTTGTAGAATATATCAACAATGGAGGAAATCACATAATGGAAAAACAAAAAAAGAGTCGTATGATCAGAAAAATTATAACGGCATCCATCATCATGGGTATCTTTGCTGTTGGCACATTCGCAGCAGGGAACACCGCGATACAGGATGATGTCCTGAGCGTTTCGGTAAGCGCAGTCGATACCCAGACGACTTCCGATGGATTTGTGTACTACATTGAAAACGGTGCGGCTGTTATTACAAAATACAATGATACCACTGCCACATCTCTCACTATCCCGTCAAAAATATCAGGATACAGTGTTTCAACTATAGGCGAATATGCTTTTCAGAATATGGAAAAGCTCAGCACGGTAACGATACCCTCATCGGTAAAAACTATCAATAGGGGCGCTTTCAAAAAATGTACATCTCTTTCAGAGATAACTATACCTGACAGCGTAACTTCTATAACAACAAGATATAATAATACGGATGAGGGCATATTCTACGGCTGTACAGCATTGAAAACAGCATCTGTAGGCAGCGGTGTCAAGGCGCTTCCAAACGGAACATTTTATGGCTGCTCGGAGCTTAAAACCGTTTCACTTTCTAACGTACTTACCTCAATAGGCAAAGAATGCTTCAGAGGATGCGAAAGACTGTACACCATAAACCTGCCGTCATCACTTGAACTGATAGGCGGACGCGCTTTCTACGGATGTTCAAGACTTCCGAAAATAGTTATAAACGGTACAAAATGTACTATAGATGAATTTGCATTTGAAAACTGCTCCGAACTCAAACAGGCAGTTATCAACAGCGGTATCCAGAAGATAAACAGGGGTGCTTTCAAAAACTGCGCGCTTCTGGAAAGCATAGTTATCCCTGACAGTGTTACGGAACTGAATACAACATACGGAAATAGTGATGAGGGTATATTCTATCACTGTACATCACTGAAAACAGCCTCTGTCAGCCAAAGCGTAACAAAGCTCCCGAATGCATTGTTCATCGGATGTACTAACCTTACAAATGCAGCATTGCCGGACAAGCTCGAATTTATCGGCAGCCGTGTTTTTGAAGGCTGCGAAAGACTTACTACCGTAAACTTCCCGACAACACTTGAAAAAATAGGCGACCATGCATTCTATAACTGTAAGCGTCTCCCACAAGTCGTTATAAACGGAACAAACTGCTCTATAGAAGAATATGCTTTTGAAAACTGCTCTGCGCTCAAAACCGCACAGATAAACAACGGTATCATAAAAATATACAGGGGCGCATTCAAAAACTGTATCGTTCTTAAAAATATAACCATTCCCGACAGTGTTGAATATCTTTATACAACGTACGGTAATGAGGACGAAGGTATCTTCTATAAGTGCGAGGAGCTGGAAACAGCAGTAATAGGAAAAAATGTCGATGAAATACCTGCTGCAATGTTCTCAGGCTGTTCAAACCTCAATACAGTAACTCTTCCGGAGGGACTTCTTAAAATAGGCAACAGAACATTCAAAAACTGCTCAAAGCTCACAACTATAAATATACCCGAATTAACGGAATTAATAGGTGAACGTGCATTCCAGGACTGTTCTTCTCTTGCAAAGATAACACTGAACGGTGATTACTGCTCAATAGGCGAATATGCTTTTGAAAACTGTACTTCTCTTGCACAGATCACTATGAATGACGGCATAGAAAAAATATACAGGGGCGCATTCAAGAACTGTAAATCTCTTACAGCCATTACTATACCCAACAGCGTAAAATATCTCTATACGACCTACAATAATAATGATGAAGGTATCTTCTACGGCTGTACATCACTGAAAACTGCAAATATCCCTAACAGCGTTCGGACAATAGGCTCGAGAGCATACTATAATTGCAAGAATTTAACCAGCCTTTCAATTGGTTCTTCCGTTTCGAGTATTGGATACAGAGCATTTGAAGGCTGTGTTAGATTGACATCAATCACTATTCC
>ONVG01000016.1 GCA_900321195.1 uncultured Eubacteriales bacterium | reverse complement strand
TTTTTGATATCGGCAGGCGCAAGATTCACAACTATATGACGGAGAGGAAATTCAAAGCCGCAGTTCATTATAGCCGAGCGCACACGTCCTCTGGATTCCTTTATAGAAGTGTCAGGCATACCGACGATATCAAATGTCGGCATACCCTTGGAAATATCCGTTTCAACATCGACTGCAAAGGCGTTCATTCCATATATTCCCATGCTTTTTATTCTCTTGACCATTTACGACCCTCCGCTGTTTGTTATTGATATACTGATAATTATATATTATTTCAGATAAATATACAATAATAATGCAGAAAATTTTGATTATTTGTGAATATTTATAAATATATAATTGTGATTTATATATTTCATACAAATAAAGTGAAAAAGCAGAAGTATAAACAGGATGTGCCATTCTTCGCATTTTATCAGGTATATAATAAAGGGCGCAGAATTGATGAAGCTCATCTGTGAAATATGGATAAAAAGCCGATATATGCGGCAATTAGTCAATAAAGGTAAAAAAAGAGTATTAAAATACAGGGTTTTTGAATGAGTAAACAAATTATGAACAAAGTTAATATCCTTATAAATAAATAAATGTTAGTGTTTCTCAAAATTTAGGTTTATTTGCTCGATTTAAGCAATGTATTAAGTCACATTAATTGCAATTTACTTTGAAAAAAATCGAATTTCATACCAAGTTGAAAAAATGTTCATAAAAAATTAACTCGTTCAAAAACCCTGCATTAATGTAATCACTAACTTGACAAATATGGAAAAATATTATACAATAATAATTGGTTAAATTTCGGATGATGCATTTTGTTTTGTCGGGTCAGTAACGCGCTGAGCGCTTCTTGATCAGGCATTGCGGAGCGCTCATTAAAAATGATTGGGGTGCTGTAAATGAGCTTTAGTATTCTGGGAACAGGAAAGGCTGTGCCTGAGTATGTTCTTACAAATGACGAGCTTTCTACTATGGTAGATACTAATGATGAATGGATACGCACAAGAACGGGTATCGAGGAGAGAAGAGTCTGCAAGGATGAAACTCTTACCGAGCTTACTGTTAAGGCTGCTAAAAATGCCCTCGAAAATGCGGGCGTTTCCCCTGAGCAGCTTGACCTTATTATCTGCTCCACTATGCGCGGAGAAAATGTTACGCCCTCTCAGGCTTGCGTTATTCAGAAGGAGATAGGTGCGTCCTGTCCTGCTTTTGACGTTAATGCGGCTTGTTCGGGCTTTATATATGCCCTCGATATCGCTGACGGCTATTTCGTGAGAAAAAAGGTAAAGTATGCGCTTGTCGTTTCTATGGATAACCTCTCAAATATAATCGACTGGGCTGACCGTTCTACATGTGTTCTTTTCGGTGACGGCGGTGCGGCTGCTGTTTTGGGTGAGGGCGACGACCTTCTTGCTATCGACCTTACCGCTGTAGGAAATGACGAGGTGCTCAGAATACCTCACGGTACAAATTCATCTCCTTTCTATCGTCATCCCGAAGAAAAGGCCGTTCTTCATATGGCAGGCAACGAGGTATATAAATTTGCTGTCAATGCTATGTCAACAGGCATCAAAAAGGTTATAGCCGAGGCAGGTCTTACAGAAGATGATGTTGACTGCGTTATACCGCATCAGGCTAATATAAGAATTATAAATGCGTCTGCCAAAAATCTTGGCATACCGAGAGAAAAATTCTTCTGCAATGTCAACCACTACGGAAATACTTCATCGGGCAGTGTTCCGCTTGCTCTTGACGAGGCAAATCGTGCCGGACTTCTCAAAAAGGGCGATATCATAGCAATGTGCGCTTTCGGTGCAGGCCTTACGACAGGAAGCTGCCTTATTCGCTGGAAGGGCAAGGACTGATATATAAAAACGGAGGATGATACTCTATGAAAAAAACAGCGTTTGTATTTTCAGGTCAGGGCGCTCAGTATCCCGGAATGGGCAAGGAGCTTTATGAATGCTCACCGGCTGCCAAAGCCGTTTTCGATATGGCTGAGGAGATACGTCCCGGCACATTGAAGCAGTGCTTCGAGGGTACAAAGGAGGAGCTTTCAGTAACGATAAATACTCAGCCCTGTGTTTTCATCACCGACCTTGCAGCAGCTGCCGCTGTTGCTGAAAAGGGCGTCAGACCCGATTTTGTTGCAGGCTTTTCACTTGGTGAGATAGCAGCTGTTGCATTCGCAGGTGTGCTTTCATATGAGGACGCTTTTAAACTCGTATGCAAGAGAGCGGAGCTTATGGACAAGGCTGCTAATGAAAATCCCGGAGCTATGGCTGCGGTAATGAAGATAACTCCCGAAAAGACAGAGGAGATATGCTCAAGGTTCAAAAAAGCTTATCCCGTTAATTACAACAGCCCTGCACAGACAGTTGTTGCAGCTGATGTAAATGAGATAGATGAGCTTTGCAGTATGGTAAAGGCTGAAAAGGGAAAGGCTGTGAAGCTTGCTGTGAGCGGAGCTTTCCACTCTCCGTTTATGGACAGCGCATCAGAGGCTATGGCAGAATATCTTGCGGATAAGGAGCTTAAAGCGCCTGAAATACCCGTTTATGCGAACCTTACAGCCGAGCCTTATTCGGATGATATCAAAAAGCTTATATCAATGCAGATAAACCACCCTGTAAGATGGCAGAAAACAGTTGAGAATATGATATCTCAGGGTGCGGAAAGATTTATCGAGGTCGGTGTCGGAAAGACGCTGACAGGTCTTATCAAAAAGATAAATGCGGATGTTGAAGCCGTAAATATTGAGAACAAGGAGGGACTTGACGCTCTTGAATGAGCTGTCAGGGGAACATTATGCTGGAACTCACAGGAAAGACCGCTATAATCACAGGTGCATCAAGAGGTATAGGAAAGGCAATAGCTCTTAAATTTGCAGACCTCGGCGCAAATATCGCTTTTCTTCATTTCAATGACGGCGAGAAGGCTGCCGAAACAACAGCAGAGCTTGAAGCAAAAGGCATAAAGGTAAAGTGCTATGACTGCAATGTTGCAGACTTTGAGGCATCAAAGAAGGTTATAGATGAGATAATCGCAGAATTCGGCGAGGTACATATCCTTGTCAACAATGCAGGTATCGTAAGGGATGCGCTTATGCTTTCGATGAAGGAAGCTGACTTTGACGCTGTTATAAATGTCAATCTTAAAGGCACCTTCAACATGACAAAGAATATATATCAGCACTTTATGAAGAAGCGCAGAGGAAGAATAATCAATATAGCATCTATCGTTGGTATAAACGGAAACGCAGGTCAGTCCAACTATGCATCTGCAAAAGCAGGAATTATAGGTATGACAAAGTCTGTTGCAAAGGAGCTTGGCTCAAGAAACGTAACAGTAAACGCTATCGCGCCGGGCTTTATAAGGACTGATATGACAGACGCTATGCCGGAAAAGGCAAGAGAAGCAGCATTGGCGTCAATACCTATGAAACGCGCAGGCGAAGCTGAGGACATCGCAAACACAGCAGCTTTCCTTGCAAGCGATCTTGCTTCATATATTACAGGCGAAGTTATCAAGGTAGACGGTGGTATGGCTATCTGAACCTTTTATATAATTATTAATTATTTAAGTTTGGAGGGAGTTTATGAAGAGAGTAGTTGTAACAGGTGTTGGCGCTGTCACTCCTGTAGGAAATAATGTTGAAACTGCATGGGAGTCATTGATAAACGGCAAGAGCGGTATAGGTATCGTTACAAGATATGACCCTTCGCTCACTAAGGCAAAGGTAGTTGCTGAAGTTAAAGGCTTTGACCCTACCCAATATATAGAAAAAAGAGAATGCCGCAAATTGGATCTGTATTGTCAGTATGCTATCGCGGCAGCAACTCAGGCTGTCGAGGACAGCGGTATAAAGGATAAGATAGAGCCGGAGCGTTTCGGATGTTATGTAGGCTCAGGTGTTGGCGGTATCATTACATTCTATGATCAGTGTGAGAATATGTTTACTGACAAGAACATCTCTCCTTTCTTTATCCCGATGATGATAAGCAATATTGCGGCAGGCAATATCGCTATAAAGTTCAATGCAAAGGGTCCGTGTCTTCCCGTTGTAACAGCATGCTCGACTTCAACTCATGCTATCGGTGAAGCTTTCCACGCTATAAAATACGGTCTTGCCGATGCTGTTATCGCAGGCGGTACCGAGGCGGCTATACATCCGCTCACAATAAAGGGCTTTACAAGCTGTAAGGCGCTTACAATGAGCGATGACCCTGAAAATGCGTCTATACCTTTCGATAAGAGAAGAAACGGCTTTGTACTTGGCGAGGGTGCAGGCGCTGTCATACTTGAAGAATATGAACATGCCGTTGCAAGAGGCGCAAATATATATGCCGAAATATGCGGCTACGGAAATACATGTGATGCACATCACGTAACAGCTCCCGACCCTGAAGCTCAGGGCGCTGCAAGATGCATAAAGCTTGCTCTCGATGAGGCAGGCTACAAGGGTACAGAGGAGATATATATAAACGCTCACGGTACAAGTACTCCTATGAATGACTCGACAGAAACAAAGGCATTTAAAATAGCTCTTGGTGAGCAGGCATACAAAGCTCATATAAGCTCAACGAAGTCTATGACAGGCCATATGCTCGGCGCAACAGGCGCGGTTGAAGCTATTGCAGCTGTTATGGCGCTTAAAACAGGTACTATACCTCCAACAATGGGCTATAAGGAGCCTGATCCTGAGTGTGACCTTGATTATACACCTAACAAGGCTGTAAAGGCTGATGTGGATATGGCACTGTCCACGACCTTCGGCTTTGGCGGACATAATGCATGTATTGCTTTTCGCAAGTAATCTGGAGGGTTTGAAATGTACAGCGTAGATGAAATAAAAGAATTGATAAAGGCTTTTGATAATTCAAAGGCTACAAAGATAGAGATAAAGACCGAAAAGGGCGAGACATTTACAATAGCTCAGAAAACAGAGGAAACAGCAGCGTTCATCCCTGCGGCTGTTCCGGCTGTTGTGCCTGCGGCAGCTGAAAAGCAGACAGGCTCACCCTTTATACACGAGGAAGAAAAAAAGACAAGTGAGGGCGATCCGATAACCTCACCGATGGTAGGCGTATTCTACTCGGCTCCTGCACCTGACAGTGACCCTTATGTTACTGTAGGCTCACAGGTCAAAAAGGGCGATGTGCTTTGTCTTATCGAGGCTATGAAGCTTATGAATGAGGTAACTGCCGAAAAGAGCGGAGAAATATGCGAGATATGTGTTGAGAACGGACAGGTAGTTGAATACGGTCAGCCTTTGTTTATGATAAAGTGATAAGGTGATAATAATGAAAAAGTATGTAAGATGCATGTCGGCTATGCTTGCTTTTGTTATTTCGGCATTTGCGCTTACTGCCTGTTCCGGAAAAGGTGAACAGACTGTTCAGCAGTCATCAGCAGCAAGTGCTGCAACGAGCGAGCAGATCTCACAGCTTGGCTCACTTATAAAATCGTTTTTGCCGGATTCTTCAAATGAGTCTTCTGCGGACAATACGTCTTATGCAGAGTCATCATATGTTCAGTCATCCTATGAAGAACCCTCGTATACACAGCCGTCCTATACACAGCCTTCGTATACACAGCCATCATATACACAGCCGTCGTATACACAGCCGTCGTATACACAGAATGCTTCTTTGAGCATAAAAGATGCGCTTGAAGCAGATATGGGACTTGACCAGGTAGTAAATATTTACGGACAGCAGTTCGCAGGCGCAAATATGACAGTGTCTGGTGAATATACGAGTGATGACAAGATAACCTTTTATATACAGCTGACTAAGTATGTAGACCCGAATCAGAGCGCAGTTGTTTCGGCTGTAGATCAGTTAGCGGAACATTTTGAATCACTTTCGGAGCAGATGGCGGCTTCGATAGCAAGCATGGAAACTCAGTATAATGTACGTCCGTTCACTATGGAATTCTGTTTCTGCAACGGCGACGGGTCGGTTCTCTATTCAAGGGGATTTACCGATAAGGGCTGATAATTTTTTAAGGAGAATATTGCCATGAATAAACAAGAACTTGAAAGTGTTATACCTCACAGAAATTCTATGCTTCTTATTGATGAGGCAACAAAGACAAGCGAAAATACATGTGAGGGAAAAAAATATATAACCGGTAAGGAATGGTTCCTTGACGGACATTTCCCCGGAAATCCTGTTGTACCGGGAGTTATACTCTGCGAAATGATGGCTCAGGCAAGCTCTGTTATAATTGCCGAGGTGTCATCAGTCAGTATCCCTTACTTCACAGGTATTGAAAAGGCTAAATTCAAGAATAAGGTGCTTCCGGGCGATACCTTTGAGATAAAGTGTGAGCTTACAAGAAACAGAGGAGTTTTCTATTTTGTTTCTGCAAAGGGCAGCGTCAACGGAAAGCTTTGTGCATCCGCTGACTTCTCATTCGCGCTTATCCCGAAAGAACAAGCTGAGAATAATTGACGATCACGGATAAATAATTAAGAATTATTATTCAGTCTGAGGATGTGGTGATGTGTTTTCTAAGATATTGGTAGCCAACAGAGGCGAGATAGCCGTCAGAATAATAAGAGCATGCAGGGAAATGGGTATATCTACAGTTGCTGTCTATTCTCAGGCTGATAAAAATGCCCTTCATGTTAACATGGCTGATGAAAGCTACTGCATAGGAGGACCGCAGGTTGCTGACAGCTATCTTAATATGGCGGCTATACTTGAGGTCGCAGTTGTTTCGGGCGCTCAGGCTATACACCCCGGATACGGTCTTCTTTCCGAAAATGCAAAGTTCGTTTCGCTTTGCGAAAAATGCAATATAGAATTTATAGGGCCTTCTTCCGCCATGATAGAAAGACTTGGCGACAAGGACGAGGCAAGAAGAACTATGAAGGCGGCAGGCGTTCCCGTAACTCCGGGCAGCGATGTTATAGATGATCTTGACGAGGCAAGAGAAAAGGCGCGCGAAATAGGTTTCCCGCTGCTTGTAAAGGCGCGTTCCGGCGGCGGCGGCCGAGGCATAAGACGTGTTGATAAGATAGAGGAATTCGACAATGCATTTCTTTCGGCTAAGGCCGAGGCTCTCAGCGCTTTTGGTGACGGCGCTGTTTATATGGAAAAATTCCTTACTCCCGTCAAGCATATCGAGATGCAGCTGCTTTGCGATAAGTACGGAAATGTCGTTTGTCTTGGTGAGCGTGAATGCTCCGTTCAGAGAAAAAATCAGAAGCTTATCGAGGAAAGTCCTTCGCCGGCTATCACTCCCGAAATAAGAAAGCAGATGATGGCCGCTGCATCAAAGGCTGCTAAGGCAGTTAATTATGAAAATGCAGGTACTGTTGAGTTCCTGCTCGATAAAGACAAAAATTTCTACTTCATGGAAATGAATACACGTTTGCAGGTCGAGCATCCGGTCACTGAAATGGTCGTCGGTATAGATATAGTCCAGTGGCAGATAAGAATAGCGTCAGGCGCAAAGCTTACAGTCACTCAGGACAGGGTATTTATGCACGGTAATGCTATAGAATGCCGCATCAATGCCGAGGACTGTGATAATAATTTCCGTCCGAGCTGCGGTACTCTTGGTTTCATACATGTTCCCGGAGGTCCGTGTGTACGTTTCGATACTGCTATATATCAGGATTATACTATACCGCCTTATTACGACTCTATGATAGGAAAGCTTATCGTTCAGGCACGTTCAAGAGAGCTTGCTATACGCAAAATGAAGATGGCTCTGAGTGAGCTTACTATCAACGGTATCAAGCACAACAGGGATCTTCATATCGATATACTTTCAGATCCGCAGTTTGTAGATGGTACATATACTACAGGCTTTATGGCTGAACGTCAGGAAAGACTTGATAAAAATAAAAAATAAGGCTGTGTGCAAGAGCGACCCTCTGTCTGTACTTACAGTATGACTGAGGGTTCGTCCGTTTTGTGCATAATTTGAATTACAGATTGGTCAGGTGTGTGCATTGAGTACAAAGGATATGCTATTTAATTTTCTTAAACCGAAAAATGAGCTTGAAAGTCAGGGTGAATTTGCGGAAAATCATCCATATATCCCTGAAGAGCTGTGGGTAAAATGCCCCGTGTGTAAGAATGCGGTTCTTTCGTCGGATCTTGTTGAAAATCATAAGGTCTGTCCGAAATGCAACTACCATTTCAGGATAGCTGCAAGACAGCGTATTGAAATGACCACAGATGAGGGTACGTTCTGCGAGATGGATGCGGATATGACCTCGACTAATATCATCGATTTTCCCGACTATACAAGAAAGCTCAAAAGCGCCAAGCTCAACAGCGGTGAGAATGAGTCGGTAATAACCGGTACTGCCGAGATTTTCGGAGAAAAGTGTGTTATAGCCGTTATGAACTCTCAGTTTATGATGGGCTCTATGGGTACTGTGACAGGCGAAAAGATAACTAAGGCTTTTGAGTATGCGACCGATAACAGACTGCCTGTTGTTGTGTTTACCGTTTCAGGCGGAGCAAGAATGCAGGAGGGCATACTTTCGCTTATGCAGATGGCTAAGACGAGCGGCGCTGTAAAGCGTCACAGTGATGCGGGACTTCTTTATATAACCGTTCTCACTGACCCGACAACGGGCGGTGTTACGGCAAGCTTTGCTATGGAGGGCGATATCATCCTTGCAGAGCCACATGCGCTTATTGCCTTTGCGGGACCGAGAGTCATTGAGCAGACAATAAGACAGAAGCTGCCGAAGGATTTCCAGTCAGCAGAATTTCTTCTTGACAAGGGCTTTATAGATGCAGTTGTGCAAAGAGCTGATATGAAACAGACTCTTGCAAAGCTTATCAGACTTCATACAGAAAACAATGATGAGGAGGCTGAGATCAATGAGTGCGTTTGATTGCGTAACGGCGGCAAGAGCCAATGACAGACCTACCTCTATCGACTATATAACAAGGATATTCGGGGACAGCTTTTTTGAGCTTCACGGCGACAGACGCTTTTCGGATGACAAGGCAGTCATCGGAGGAATAGCCGAGCTTAACGGCAAGCCTGTTACTGTAATAGGGCTTGAAAAGGGAAGAAACCTCAACGAAAGAATGGAGCGCAATTTTGGCTCTGCTCATCCCGAAGGCTACAGAAAAGCTTTAAGGCTTATGAAACAGGCGGAGAAGTTCCACAGACCTGTTATATGCTTTGTAGATACCTCTGGCGCATACTGCGGTATCGGCGCGGAGGAAAGAGGTCAGGGACAGGCTATTGCCGAGAACCTTATGGAAATGATGACTCTGAAAACGCCTATATTATCCATACTTATCGGAGAAGGCGGAAGCGGCGGTGCGCTGGCGCTTGCTGTTGCGGACGAGGTGTGGATGCTTGAAAATGCTATCTATTCGGTAATATCTCCCGAAGGCTGCGCAAGCATATTATGGAAGGATTCGAGCAAGACTGCGGAAGCATCGGAATGTCTGAAGCTTACATCTCAGGATCTTTTCAAGCTTGGAGTTATCGAGAGAATAATCCGAGAGCCTAAGGATATTGAGAGCAGGATGTTCGACAGTCTTAAAAATCTTATTGCCGATACATTCGACAAGAAACAGCAGATACCTCCGGAGAAGCTCATTGAGCTTCGCTACAATCGTTTCAGAAAATACTGATATGTATTCAGCTTATATTAAAAAAAGGTACGGTATGCCCATTCACGGCTGCCGTACCTTTTTTCGCAGGAAAAGGGTTTCATCCGAGTAAACTTCCGGATAGAATTGATCTCTATGTTGGAATTTTAGTTGGTGTAAAATAATTACGGAGATTTTTTCAATAACTAAAAATCGCGTGGATAAAGTTACGGTTTGCAATCAGAGCGGAGCGGAGTGCCTCCGCTGTCGATTACGTTCACGCGCGGTAAAGCGCGCTTACTTTGCATTAGCTTACACTGCTATGCACGCACATCCGGTGCGTTTTACGGCTATTGTATCAAAATTTACAAGTTCTTTTTTCCATTAAACTTTGCCGCACCTAACATATAGCTTGTTTCGCGTGGATAAAATGTTTGGTCTGCAATCAGAGCGGAGCGCAGCGAGCGACAACGCGAATCGGGACCGGCAGCTTGCTGGAATTTTATAATCATCTTGATTTATAAATGTTTATATTGTATAATAAATTTGTGTGTTGGAAAAATGCTCCGTATGAGCAGAATTTTTTAAAAAAGGAGGATGCCGCTTTGTATGCGGCAAAATAAAAAAATGTCGAATTTGAAAGCAAAAAACAACCGGATAAGAAGTCTTATCGGTACGGCACTGATATTCTCTATGATAGTCAGTATGTTCCTGTGCCTTATGCCGATTACTGCTTATGCCGAAAAACAGACCTTTACTGTCGGCTTTGATGCGGAATTTCCGCCTTACGGCTACAAGGATGCAAGCGGTGAGTATGTCGGCTTTGACCTTGACCTTGCAGCTGAGGTATGCAAGCGCAGCAACTGGGAGCTTGTAAAACAGCCTATTGACTGGGACTCAAAGGACATGGAGCTGAACAGCGGCGCGATAGACTGTATCTGGAACGGCTTTACAATAAACGGACGTGAGGACAAATATACATGGTCAACACCATATATCGATAATTCACAGGTGGTCGTAGTAAAGAAGGATTCCGATATAAATAAGCTTTCCGACCTTGAAGGAAAAACTGTCGTTGTGCAGGCGGACTCATCTGCGCTTGCAGCCTTTACGGGTGAGGATGCAACTGACGAAAACAAAAAGCTTGCAAAGTCTTTTGCAGAGCTTCAGCAGACTGCCGACTATAACAGCGCTTTTCTTAACCTTGAAAGCGGAATGGTTCAGGCTATATGCATGGATGTAGGCATTGCTAACTATCAGACAGCAAAGAGAGGCGACAAATTCCGCATTCTTGAAGAAAAGGTATCAAGCGAAAAATACGGTATCGGCTTTAAGCTTGGAAATGATACTCTTCGTGACAAGGTTCAGGAAATACTTTTTGATATGAAGTCTGACGGTACATTCGATGAAATAGCTAAAAAGTGGAATCTTGAAACAAGCGTTTGTCTCAGCGCTGATGATAAGTACATAGACAAAGAGGAGACCTCTTCTTCGTCACAAAAAACAGATGACAGCGGAATAAAATTCGGCGACATGTTCATACAGCTTGCGGACGGTATGAAAAGCACCATACTTATATTCGTTCTGACACTTTTGTTCTCAATGCCGCTCGGACTTCTCCTTACATTCATAAGAATGTCAAGATTTAAGATAATACAGATGATAGCAAAGCTGTATATCTCCATAATAAGAGGTACGCCGCTCATGCTCCAGCTCCTTGTGGTTTGCTACGGCCCTTATTATATTTTTGGCTGGGAGCTTGGAAAGGGTTATCGTTTCTATGCGGTAATAATCGGCTTCTCGCTTAACTATGCGGCTTACTTCGCAGAGATATTCAGAGCAGGAATACAAGCTGTACCAAACGGTCAGAGAGAGGCTGCTTCGATTCTGGGATATTCAAACGCTCAGACCTTCCGCAAGATAATTTTCCCGCAGATGGTAAAGCATGTTCTGCCGCCTGTTACTAATGAAATAATAACTCTTGTAAAGGATACCTCACTTGCATTCGTTCTTGCATATACCGAAATATTTACTATCGCAAAACAGATAGCCGCAGCTCAGACAAATATCATACCGCTTTTCGCAGCAGGACTTTTCTATTATGTATTCAACTTTATCGTTGCATTCGTTATGTCACGCATAGAAAAGAAACTCAGCTATTATAAGTAAACGAGGTGGAGAAAATGAAGCTTCTTGAAATAAAAAATCTAAGCAAAAGCTTTAACGGCAGGAAGGTGCTTGAAGACATAAGCCTTACAGTCGAAAAGGGAGAGGTAGTATCTATCATAGGTCCGTCGGGTTCGGGAAAGTCCACACTTCTCAGGTGCACGACATTTCTGGAAACTATGGATGACGGCGAACTCAGCTACAGTGAAAATCCTGTTGTCGTAAGCAATAACGGCAGGGCGGTATATCCCTCAAAAAATGAACTCAAAGAGGCTAAAAAGCATTTCAGCCTTGTGTTTCAGAATTTCAATCTTTTCCCGCACTTCAATGTACTTAAAAATGTTTCCGATGCGCCTATACATGTTCTCAAGCGTGAAAAGGAAGAAGTCATTGAAGAAAGTATGAAGATACTCAAAAAGGTGGGACTTGAGGAAAAGATAAATTCCTATCCCTGTGAGCTTTCGGGCGGTCAGCAGCAGCGTGTAGCTATAGCAAGGGCGCTTGTTATGAATCCCGATATGCTTTATTTTGACGAGCCGACATCTGCTCTCGACCCTGAAATAACCGCAGGCATACTCAGGATAATGAAAGAGCTTGCCGAGGAAAAAATGACTATGGTAATTGTTACCCATGAGATAGACTTTGCAAGAGCCGTTTCCGACCGTGTAATATTCATGGACGGCGGCTACATAATCGAGCAGGGCGCTCCGAAAGATGTTATCGATAATCCCTCGAACGAAAGAACAAAAGCCTTCCTCAAAAAACTCTCGGTATAATTCAAATCAGGTACGCTTCCGTTTTGGAAACGTACCTGATTTTTTTGATTTATTAATTTATAACGACCGGTCCGTATTGGCTGTCGGGATATTCGAGTGCGGTTATTTTTCCTGTTTTTTCGTCTATGTCGATAAGTCCGTACTGACCGCCAAAGCCGACCGAGCCGGGATTCATTATGAGCATACGGCTTTCGGCTGTTGTTAGCTGATGATGTGTGTGTCCGAAAAGAACTATGTCGGCTTTTTCCTGCTTTCCTAAATAAAAGAGTCTTTCAAGTCCCTGCTTTACGCCCTGTATATGCCCGTGTGTGAGAAGTATCTTCTTTCCGCAGAGCGTCACAGTGAGAAGATACGGATAGTCGCCGCTCCAGTCACAGTTTCCCCTTACGATAAAGTATTGCTTGTCCGGAAATTGTCTTTGTATCTCGGCTATATCCCTGTGACCGTCGCCGCAGAAAAATACAGCTTCGGCTTTTTTATGCTTTATCATAGCTATACGCATGTTATTTTCGTTTTGATGTGAGTCGGAAAAAACTAATATCTTCATATTTACCTCCTGTTGTACATATTTATTTAAAGGTGGTGAGAATTATGGATAAGAACAGTGTTGATAAGCTTTTTCAGAGTCTTTCTCCTGAGCAGAGAAAAAAGGTCGAGAGCATTCTTTCCGACAAGTCTCAGACGGAAAAGCTGCTCAGCAGTCCACAGGCGCAGGCACTTTTAAAAAAGCTGACGGGAGAGAATAAATAATGGATGATCTGTCCCGTAAGATAGGCGAGATACTCAGCGACCCTTCTGCGCTTGAACAGATAAAGGAGCTTACGGGACTTTTGGGCGCAGGCAATACCGAGCAAAAGCCTGATACAAAGCCTGTCGGCGTACCTCAGCCGGCAGGCAGTATGCCCGACCCGTCAATGCTCAATATAGTCATGAAGCTTGCACCGCTCATGCAGTCTGTCAACAGCGAGGATGACAGCACAAGACTTCTCAGGGCGCTGAAGCCTTTCATGCATGATGAACGCTCAAAACGTATAGACAGTGCTATACGGCTTTTGGGTATAATGAAGCTTTTGCCTGTACTGAAAGGCGCAGGTCTTGATTTTCTGAATTTGTGATACTGTTATGTAGGGGAGTGCATTTGTGTGACTGACAGTGAGATGCAGAGGATGCAGCAGGAGGCTATCAGGAGAACACAGGAGATGCAGCGGCGCGCGGCAGTGTTCAATAAGCCGCCTGAAAGACCTGTCAACAAAGAGCCTGATAAGCAGCCGCATAATACCGTTAATGAAGTCCCGAAGGAAAAGCCGCCCGAAGAACCGGCGCACATATATCACAAACCGCCCGATACTCGTGAAAATACGGCGATATCGGGCGGGATATTTGAAA
>ONVG01000166.1 GCA_900321195.1 uncultured Eubacteriales bacterium | reverse complement strand
TGCACGTGCTATCGCTACACGCTGCTGCTGACCGCCTGAAAGCTCATTCGGTTTGTGTAGTCTGCGCTTTTCAAGTCCTACCATGTCAAGAGCTTTTTCCGCAAGAGCTTTTCTTTCATGCTTTCTTATCCCTCTGTATATCAGCGGAAGCTCCACATTTTCCTGAGCCGTAAGGGTCGGTATGAGGTTGAAGCTCTGAAATATAAAGCCTATCATATTGTTTCTTATGAAAGTAAGCTTTCTTTCGCTCATATCTGCGACTGATATGCCGTCAAGAAGATACTCTCCTTTATCCGCCCTGTCAAGACAGCCCAAAATATTCATAAGCGTGGATTTTCCCGAACCTGACTGTCCTATTACAGACGTGAATGAGCCTTTTTCTATACTAAGCTTTATGTTGTCGAGCGCATTGACTATTCCGCCCCTTGTCCTGTACCGTTTGCAAATGCCCGATAATTCTATTATCTTACTCATGCCTGTCACCTGTCCTTTATACTTTATCAAAGCTTTGAGCTATTTATAGTTTGGCATGAGACGGTGTGAATTATTTATTATCGGCAAAAAAATTGCAGATATCTTTAAGACAGCATATATCGCACTTAGGTTTTCTTGCATCACAGACGGCGCGTCCGTGAAGTACCAGCCTGTGACAAAAATCATTGGAGCTGAGCGGCGGGAGAAGCTCTCTCATTATTTTTTCTATTTTTGCGGCATCCTTTGTATTATGAAAGCCGAGCCTTGAGGTTATTCTTATGCAGTGAGTATCGACAACGACAGCCGGCTTTCCGAATATATCTCCGAGCACTAAGTTTGCGGTTTTTCGTCCGACACCCGGAAGCTTTGTAAGTTCCTCGATAGTATCGGGAACCTTTCCGCCGAACTCGTCACGCAGCATTATACACATATTAAGAATATCCTTTGCCTTTGTTTTGTAAAGGCCGCAGGACTTTATACATTCCTCTATATCTTTTACATCTGCACATGCAAAAGAGTTTACATCAGGAAATTTTCTGAAAAGCTCAGGCGTTACCATGTTTACTCTTTTATCCGTACACTGAGCTGCAAGCCTTGTAGCTATAAGGAGCTGCAAAGGCTCGCTGTAGACAAGCGAGCATACAGCCTCCGGATATTCTTTTTCAAGCAGTTTTACTGCTTCGAGAGCCTTTTCTTTATCGTCCATTTTTTCACCCGAAAAACTTTATTGCTCCGTAATAAGAGCTGTTAATGACATATTACAGGAATTTTGAAATTATGCTTTCAGCGTTTGTAGTATCGGTATCACGCACTGCCGATTTTACATCAAGCAGCTTTGACGGTACTACAGACAGCTTGTCTATGCCCATTGCAAGGAACAGCGGTGTCATATATACATCGGAAGCAAGCTCACCGCATACCATTACTGTCTTGTTCTTTTTGTGGGCGTTATCACACACGAATTTTATAAGTCTTAGGACAGCCTTGTGATAAGGCTCATAGAAATATTCAAGCTTCTGATTCTCACGGTCCATAGCCAGTGTGTACTGTGTCAGTGAGCTTGTGCCTATCGCAACAAAGTCAGAAACTCTGCATATATCGTCTGATATAACAGCGGAAGCAGGCGTGTTTATCAGTGCGCCTATCTTTACATCTTCCGAATATTTCTGTCCTTTGGATTTCAGCTCCAACTTTACATCGGCTATAGTTCTTCTTACATACTCTATTTCTTCAATGTTGTTTACCATCGGGAGAAGTATGCTCAGATTGCCGTATTGTGAAGCCCTGTACAATGCTCTTAGCTGTGTCATAAAGAATTCATTGTTGCCGAGAAGTACGCGAACGCCCCTGTAGCCTATCGCAGGATTTGTTTCCTTTGGTATATCAAGATAATTGATATTATTTTCCGAGTTTAGATTTGCGGGACATATTACTACTTCGGAATTGCTGAATGACTTCAATACAGTGCTGTACACTTCAAACTGTTCTTCTTCCGTAGGCGGAGCGCTTCTGTTTGTAAACAGGTAGTCGGTCTTGAAAACGCCGATGCCCTCCGCATCATTATTTTTAGCATTTCCTATGCTTTCAAGTGAGGACAATGTAGCAGAAAGTATTATCTTCTGCCCGTTTTTGGTGACGGAAGGAAGACCGAGCTGATTTTTCAGCTTCTGCTGTTTTTTCAGATATACCTTTTGCTTTACCTTATACTGTGTAAGCGTTTTGTGGTCGGGTGCGATTATAACTCGTCCGTTCTGACCGTCTATTATTGCCTCCATGCCGTCATAGCTTGAAAGCGACTCCTTTACCTGTATTACCGAGGGAAGTCCCATAGTTCTTGCAAGTATGGCGGTGTGGGAATTTTTTGAGCCTTTATTTGTAACAAAGCCTATCAGGTTTTCATGCTGAAAGCTTATAGTTTCACTTGGCAAGAGTTCATTTGCGGCGATTATTACAGGTGTATTGTCATATGAAAGCTTTTCCTCTTTTTGGGGCATAAGTATTTCAAGCACAGTATTTGCAGCATCTATGATATCGGAATATCTTTGTCTGAGATAATCGTCCTCCAGAGAATGAAATATCTCGGCTAATTTTTCTGCGGTATTCTTGACTGCATATTCAGCATTCATATGCATATTTTCAATACATGTTTCTACTGTTTCAACAAATTTATTATCTTCAAGTATCATTATATGAGTCTGAAAGATAACGGACTCATTTTTGGTGACATGCTTGCAGGCTTCATCATAAAGTGTCTGGAGGTGCTGCTTTGCCATTTTTACTGCCTGCCTGTATCTTTTTAGCTCGGTCTCTGTATCTCTTACTGTATATTTCGGTATATTATTCTGGGGATTTGAGTAAAAGGAAAGTTTTCCTATAGCGATACCGTTTGAAACGCCGCGTCCATATAACTCTAACATATGATTCACTCCTTTCTCTTTTATCGCTGAAAAACACGCTGCCAATATAATTAAACTATATATGAAAAAAAAAGTCAACTGTTCAAAACATAAAAATTGTATAATTGTTTTTAAAAATGTACGTTAATGTCGATAAAGACGGTTGACGAAAACGAAACTTCGTGTTAAAATTGCTATTATATTCGGGAAAGGGTGATAGTCATGAAGAAAAGAATGTTTATTGCGTTATGTCTTTCGGCTGTACTTGCATTTTCTGTTTGCGGCTGTTCTTCCGGAGATGATAAAAAAGAGGATAAACAGTCATCTGCCGATGTGAGCCAAACAGAAAGCTCAACAGCGGAGGAGGAATCATCATCCATACCTGACGGCATGGGTGAGCTTCTCTATAACAGCTTCGGCAGCCTGTGGAACGGCGGAAAATATTATATAGAAACAACTATGGCTGTTGAGCCGGCATCACTTTCGTCTGATATCTCCGAAAGCAAGCCTGAGGAGAGCAAAAAGGAAGATAGCAAAAAAGAGGAGAGCAAAGAGGACGAGGAAAGCAAAGAGGACGAAGAGAGCAGGGAGGAAGAAGAAAGCAGGGGCGAGGAAACAGAGGACAGTGAAAGCAGTCAGAGCGAAAATGAAAATGTACTGATATATAATTACAAGATAGCTGTAGACCAGGATAAAGAGCTTGCTATGGTAGACATAAAAATGCCTGATGAAGTCACCGGTCATCTTATCATAAGGGATAAAAAATGCTATAAGCTCAATGATGACGCAAAGAATTATATATCTCAGGATTTCACGGAAAATGCAAAGGAATTCGGAGATATATACACCACTCAGCTTTATCTTGGAATGATGAACAACATCAA
>ONVG01000191.1 GCA_900321195.1 uncultured Eubacteriales bacterium | reverse complement strand
AAAAGCAGGAATGAGCTTGACAAAAGGGTAAGAGAAGCAGAGGAGATAAAGGCTCAGGCGCAGGCAGAGCTTGAAAGGGCAAGGCAGGAGTCGGAAAAGATAATTGCCGAAAGTCAGAAGGAGCTTGACTCTGCAAAACAGCAGGCAGAGGGAATAATAACAAAGGCAAGGGCGCAGGTCTACGGAGTACTTGACGAGATAGAAGCCATACGCAGGAAGAAGGATGTAACGGCAGACGAAAAGGCAAAGCTGAAAGCCGACATAAAAAATATGGAGGATGCGGCAGACCCGATAAAAGAAGCATCCAACGAGGGCTATGTACTTCCGAGACCGCTGAAAGTCGGCGACCTTGTACTTATATTCGACATAGACAAAAAAGCTACAGTCCTTGAAACAGGAAAGGACAGCGTACTTGTACAGGCAGGAATAATCAAAACAAGAGTGCCGTTAAGCAACCTCAGATTATTGAAGCAGGAAAAAGTAAAGGTACCGCAGAGGAGCGTTACAAGGACGATAAGGAGCGATATGAAGCGTACAGCATCAGCGGAAGTCGATGTACGCGGAGAAAACGCAATAGACGCTGTAATGGAAGTGGACAGGGCAATAGATGCGGCTGTTATGCAGGGACTTCACCAGATAACAATAATACACGGAAAAGGAACAGGCGTACTCCGCAAAGAGATACAGGCGCATCTTCGCAAGCATCCTCTTGTGCGCACGTTCCGCATAGGCGTATTCGGTGAAGGCGATTCGGGCGTTACCGTAGCGGAATTCAAATAATTAAAAATCAATAATATAATCGGCGGTGATAGTGTATCGTGAAGAAGAAAAAGATACTGCGGATAGCCTTAATAATAGCTGCGGTGATATTAACAGCGTCAGTCGGTTTTGCGGGAGTGTGCGCGGCGCTTGCCTTTACGGATAATTATAAGGACAAGTACACACTTTACGAAACGGATGATTCATTTCTTGATATCGTTCTGAAAAATGCGATAACAGGCAGAGAGTTTATTTTAACTGAAGCTCAGATAAACACCTATCTTAACAAGACAGTTTGCATGAACACTGAAAACGGAGAGAGAAAGATAAAAAATCTGCGGCTTTATTTCCATTCCGAAAGTGATACAGAGTTATATGCAAGGATAAATTTCATGGGGCATGACTGCGGACTGTATTCAAGGATATCTGTAATTCTCGATCCGATTACAGGAATAGCCGCAGTAAGATTTTATGATACAAAGTTAGGCGAGCTTTCTGTACCCGATAAAGTCAGGGACAATATACTCAGCGATGCGGCGGAAGAAAATAAGCTCATGACATTTCAGGACGGCGTTCTGTATGTAAAGACGATGTATGTATATGAATTCAAGAACTTTTCGCTGACATTGAATCTTGAAAAGTTCGAGCCGACAGACAGCGGCGTAAGGTGCAGGACGAACAGCCTTACACTCGAAGCGCTGAAAGCCGTCAAGGACTATTTCCTTTCGGATGACGGACAGGCGCTCTGCAAAAAGCTTTTCGGCTATAATCTTTATGACCTCAGGGACGGCATACTTAAAAAAATATTCGGATAAAAAGATATTCGGATAAAACAAAAACAGTCGGTATTGAATTTACATACCGACTGTTTATTTTTAGCTTTGAGCGGAATATTTTAAAGCTCCGTGACTTTGTTTATATCGCTTGCAAAGAAAACGTTGTCATCGATTTGCAGACCTTCCTCGTCCACTTCAAAAACATCAAAAATAAAGCCTGACGAAAGATAACTGCATTTGCCCTCGTATATCTCGCCGCTGCAAAGAGAAATTCTCACATTTCTGCCTTCGTATGAGGAGAGAGTTCTGTTTTTATCATTGGAAGTATTTGAAATTATATCCTGCGACAGTGTTTTTTCAAAGCATACACGTTCATCCGTATGCTTTGTTTCTTTATATCCGCATTGCTTGCAAATGTTCATCATTATGCTGTATTTTTGCGGAACAGCGACAGTCAGCTTTTTTATTGACGGCTCATAGCCTTCAATAGCCATCATTATTCTTGTGCCAAATCCCTGACCGAAAAATTCGGGAAGGATGAATATGCTGTCTATATGTACCGTACCGCTTTTTATAAAGAATACAGCGCCGCCGATAACAGCGGTACCGTTTTCAAAGGCATATAAGCTGCCGTCGGATAAGCGCTCTGATATATGCATTTCGGAAATATTGTCAAAATTAGGAAATTCAAAGTTATGAATAGTTTTTTTGAATGACTTTCGGAATATCATAGTGATAGTATCAAAGTCTTTGTTGGTTGCCTGTCTGAGTTTCAAAAAAATCACCCCGCTCAGAAATATATGTTTATATCAATTACATTATAACATCAACTTTTACAATAATCAACGAAAAAAGCATAATAATGACAAAAAATTTTAGAATATTTATATTAATTTTCTGTATATTTCTGTACATGCTGTACAGATGACTGCACAAGACCGACTCCGAGGAAAATACAGACTGCTGCCGAACCGCCCGAACTGAAAAAAGGAAGAGTGACGCCTATAACGGGAAGTATGCCGAGCACCATTCCCGAATTTATCATTGCCTGTACTCCGATAAGAGCGAAAAATCCGGCGCAAATGCTTTTTCCGAGAATATCGCTCATTCTTGACGAGATAATAATTATCCTTAAAAGTATGAGAGCAAAAAGGAGTATTATAGCCGCACAGCCGATGAAGCCAAGCTCTTCGCCTGCAACGGTAAAAATAAAATCATTTTCCTGATAGGGTACAAGCTCCTTTTCAACTCTCGGACCGCTGAAAAATCCCTTTCCGTATATTCCGCCGGATGCGATAGAGAGCTTTCCCTGATACTGCTGCCAGCCGTAAGTCTGCAAAGCGCTGTCGTCATTACTGAAAAGTACGGAAAGTCGGTTTTTCTGATCATCGTTTAGTATGAAAGACCACAGCAAGCGGCAGGTATTGCCGCATGAGCTGCAAGAGTGATAACGCCTGTAAAAGATCTGAGCATGTTTTTTTCGTCAAGCACAGAGATGTGCTTTGAAAAGGTGAGTATGAAGCATATCTTAGTAAGCTCGGACGGCTGAAATGTCACTCCGAAGGGCAGACGTATCCAGCCTACGTCATCCGTACCGCTGACCTGTATCCCTATGAAGAATACCGATATTGTGAGAATAAGCGCAAGAGCTGCCGCCGCCCACCAGAATTTTGCGATGATCCTGTAGTCCATGAGAGATATCACTATTGCCGCAGCAAGACCGATGATAACAGCCGTCACCTGAGTTTTCAGAAAATCGGTATCACTGTCACGCTGAAGGCTTGCTATGAGCAGACATCCGTATATGGCGGCGGTAACAGTGAGCAGCCAGAAAATTTTATCCGTCCTTTTGAAATTTTCTGTCAGAACATATTTTATTGAAATACACTCCCTTGCTGTTTTATATTATTCTATTATAATATAGTCAAAGAGAAACAAATGCTGAAAAAACGCAGTTAAGGCATTACATTTGATTTGTCAAAGTCAGCGAATTTACCGGAGTGCCTCCGGTGTCGATTCGCGTTGTTGCTCACTCCGTTCCGCTCTGATTGCAGACCGTAACTTTATCCACGCGATTTTTAGTTATTGAAAAAATCTTCGTAATTATTTTACACCAACAATTCAGGAAGGGTTTCCCCCCGATACCCGATAACTGACGGATAAAATTGATTTCTTTGTAAGTTTTAAGTTAGTGAGCTTGACAAATATATAAAAGAGTGATATCATAAATGCATGAGAATAATAAAACTGCATTGAAAAGGAAGCGGGTATCCGCAGATGTAGTCAGAGAGCGGCAGTCATCGGCTGAAAGCTGCCGTGTGCATCGGAGATCCGAAACCGCCTTGGAGCAGTACGGCAAACGGAATTTTCCCTAAGCCGTAACGTAAGCCTGCGTTAAAGGCGCTGAGTTTTTAACTCTCTGAGCGGCGGCGTTATGCCGTTTAAACAGGGTGGAACCGTGGAGCTTTATGCCTCGCCCCTGAGCCTATGGCTTGGGTGCGGGGCTATTTTATTTTCTGTGCAGAAAAATGATGATCAGGAGGTAATAATTATGATCAAGGTAGAACTCAAAGACGGAGTAGTAAAGGAATTTGAAAACGGAACAACGGCAGCTGATATAGCAAAGTCGCTTGGCGCAGGACTTTATAAGTCGGCATGTGTATGCAGGATAGACGGCGCTGTATGCGACCTGAGAACACCTGTTGAAAAGAACTGCAAGCTTGAAATAGTTACATTTGACGAAACAGACGGCAAAAAAGCATTCTGGCATACAAGCTCACATGTTCTTGCGCAGGCTGTAAAAAGACTTTTCCCGAATGCAAAGTTTGCTATAGGTCCTGCTATAGACAACGGCTTTTATTATGATTTTGACGTTGAAAAGCCTTTCTCACCCGATGATCTTGAAAAGATAACGGCTGAGATGAAAAAGATAGTAAAGGAAGGCTTTGAAGTAGAAAGATTTATGCTCCAGCCTGATGAAGCTGTAAAGCTTCTTGAAGATATGAATGAACCGTACAAAGTAGAGCTTTGCAGAGAGCATTCTGATAAGGGCGAACCGATAAGCTTCTACAAGCAGGGCGAGTTCACGGATCTTTGCGCAGGTCCTCACCTTATGAGCGTTGCAGGCATCAAGGCTATAAAGCTTACGGCATGTACGGGCGCATACTGGAGAGGTGACAGCAAGAATGCGCAGCTTTGCAGAGTTTACGGAGTATCTT
>ONVG01000211.1 GCA_900321195.1 uncultured Eubacteriales bacterium | reverse complement strand
CAATTCATCTAAGCTGAACTTCCTAAGAATATTCCCTGCTTTCGTAATTCTAGGATCATTTTCAAATGAATATGCACCTATTGTCTTAACCCCTGAGCCTATAGTAAGGCTTGTAAGAGAAGTACAGCCGTAGAAAGCTCCTGAACCGATAGTTTCTACCTTGTTCGGTATTGAAACGCTTTCAAGAGATGAGCAGAAGCCAAAAGCATACGAGCCTATCTTTGTCACATTAGACGGAATATTCAGGCTTGTAAGCTTTCCGCAGTTCTGGAAAGCATAGTCTCCTATCTCTTTCATGCTTGACGGGATAACTATGTTTGTTGCGGCAACATTGTTGAATGCATTTTTTCCTATAGAGGTAACAGTACTCGGCATGCTGATGTTAACAAGCTTTGAGCATCCGCTGAATGCTTTTTCACCGATAGATGTTATCCGTGTATTCGACATATAAATACCGACGAGTGATGTATTGCCCTTGAAAGCATTTTCGCCTATAGCCGTAACAGTATATCCATTCAGCTTTGAAGGAACCGACGGTCCGGAATAAGGTCCGTTATAGGCTGTTATATTTGCCATACTATCGCTTACAGTATATTCAAAAATATGTGCATAAGGGATATTTTTGTTTTTAGCAAATGTCTCGATAGGTGTATCTTTGATACAATATATCTTGAAGCCGGATTTTATTCCGTAGAAAGCACTTCTGCCTATAGTCTTTACATTATCATATATAACAGGCCCATTTGCTTTTGAATGATAGAAAGCATAATCGCCTATTTCTGTACATGTTGATGCTACATTGAATGCGTTCGATTTGCCCTGCGGTACAAGAACGAGCTTTGTCATATCCTTATTATAGACCATACCATAGCTGTCAGTATTGTAGCTGCCGTCCTTGCCGTCTATCGTTATTTTGTAAAGATTTGATGCGCCTTCAAATGTTCCGTGGTCAGGAATGACTGAACTCGGCATAAAGCGGAATGTCGGAGCATTGCCCTTGAATTCGACCGTCTGGATATTCGAACCCGTGAACACTGAATCACCCATATAGGTAACGCTTGCAGGTATCTTGACATTTGTGTACTTTGAATTTTCAAAAGCCCTGTCCTCTATCCTTTTCAGCGTTGTCGGAAAGCTTTCAGCAGTAGTATAAGTAGAGCTGACGTAAAGCGACGGCTTTGAGGGATACGCATAAAGCGTTGTATGATCTTTATCGTAAAGTCCATATACGCCTGAATAATAGTAGCTGCTCAGATAGGTGTTGCTTGAATCGATGAAAAATGCACCTATCTCAGCGCCTTTAAATCCGCCCATAACATAACGGAGATAACGCGGAAGTGACAGCGACTTTATCTTACAGCCGTTGAATATGCTTGCTTCCATCTGTGTAATGTTATAGCTGCCTATATAAGAATTATATGACCATGTAGTATCTACATTCTTGGAATAAACAACGGCGGGCATGCCAAAGTTTTTCGTTGACATATCCTTTGTACCAACATAGCCTACGACATGTGCAGTCTTGTCGCTGTAGAGGACATACTGAAAATCTCCGACAGTAACGACCGGTGATGATTCGACTGCACTTACTTCTACGTTTGCGCCGATGTAGGACTGGAAAGCTGTATTTACTCCCAATCCTCCTATCATAGCCGCAGACATTGCCGCTGATATGACTTTACTCAACAGTTTTCTTGTTTTTTTCATGATTTTGCTCCTTTCTCATGCATTTTCATGCGTTAAAAAACAAAAGACTTACGTGCAAAAAAATCTTTTCGCCTCCTTTATTATCTATGCTGAATCGACTGTGAAACCCGCCTGCATCCACAGCCAAAAATTAAACATTTGACACAAAAATACCAATAAGTCAAATTAATTATAACATATTGCCCAATTTATTTCAAGAGTTTTTCTGCCACATCCGATAATGGTACATTTTTTGTACAGAGCATACCAAAGGCAAGCTGATTTAAGCAGTAAAAAAGCGCTCTGCAAAGAATATTTGTATTCTCTTTGCAAAACGCTTTTATATTTTATGCAATTATTGGAATGGATTTTTGTGACAAAACAAAAATAACCGAACTTCATAAGAAATTCGGTTATTTATCGCGCGCCGGGAGGGACTCGAACCCCCGACCTACTGGTTCGTAGCCAGTCACTCTATCCGGCTGAGCTACTGGCGCATAGGTACGATCCGATCAAAATGGAATTCGAGCGAACCGACACACAATAATTGTTTAATACAATTAGGACTTGAAATATCGTGAATAGTGACACTCCGTTTCAAATATGCGTTTATTGTAACATATCTTTAAGCGAAAATCAACACCTAATTGTTAAAAAGCACGGAAATCAACTTTCTTTAAAAGAAAAATAATGATGAAGGATTCTGATGATATTGGATGAATCCAGCAGACAATCGAACA
>ONVG01000171.1 GCA_900321195.1 uncultured Eubacteriales bacterium | reverse complement strand
TTCCATACGCTATCTTGATCCCATAGGATACAGCGAGATAGAAAAGCAGCTTGTTTCCAAAAGCAAGGACAGACTTGATTTCGTTGCCGATATCAAGCAGCAGCTTTATGACAGACTTAAAGATGAGATCAATAATGTCTATATCGAGGGCAGAGTAAAAAGTATTCATGGCATTTACAAAAAGACCTTTATGAAGGGCAAGACGATGGATCAGATATATGACATCTTTGCTGTAAGAGTCATAGTCGAGAGCGTTGCAGACTGCTATAATGTACTCGGTCTTGTACACGATATGTACAAGCCTTTGCCAAATCGCTTCAAGGACTATATATCAACACCGAAGCCTAATATGTATCAGTCACTTCATACAACTGTCATAGGCAAAGAGGGTGTGCCCTTTGAAATACAGATAAGGACATGGGAGATGCACTATACCGCTGAATACGGTATCGCAGCCCACTGGAAATATAAGGAGGGCATAACAAAGAAGGATTCGCTCGATGAAAGACTTGCATGGATAAGAAAGATGCTTGAAAATCAGAGCGATAATGACTCAACGGATATCGTCCGTACAATAAAAATGGATCTTGCGCCCGAAGAGGTATTCATATTCACGCCGAAAGGTGATGTAATAAGTCTGCCGAACGGCGCAACAGTAATAGATGTTGCCTATGCGATACATACGGAGGTAGGCAACAGGATGATAGGAGCTAAGGTGGATAAGAGGATAGTTCCTATCGAATACAAAGTAAAGAACGGCGAGATAGTAGAGATAATCACGACAAAGGAAAGCAGAGGTCCAAAGCGTGACTGGCTCAATATCGTAAAGACGAGTGAAGCAAAAAGCAAGATAAGACTCTGGTTCAAGCGTGAAAAGCGTGAGGAAAACATCATAGAAGGAAAGGCACAGCTCGATACAGAGTTCAGAAGGCTGAACATACATGTTCCCGAAAAGGAAATGGAGAGCTTTCTCAATGAGATAATACGCAGACAGAACTGCAACAGCCTTGATGATTTTTATGCAACGATAGGCTACGGCGGACTTCAGCTCTGGAGGATACTCCCGAAGATAAAGGAAGAATATATAAAGAAATATTCCGAGCCTGAGCCGCTGCCGCCTGTAGTGATAACCGAGCCTGTAAAGAAAAAAATAAGCTCAGGCGTACATGTAGAGGGCATAGATGACTGTCTTGTAAAATATTCAAGATGCTGCAATCCGCTGCCCGGTGATGATATCATAGGATTTATAACAAGAGGATACGGCGTTTCCATACACAAGAGAAGCTGCTCAAATGTGCCTAAGAATATCGAAAATGCAGATGAGCCTGAGCGCTGGGTAAAGGCTGAATGGGCTGACGAGATAACTCATGAAACATTCCAGTCAACATTGCAGATAACCGCAACAGACAGAAGAGGACTTCTTGCAGATATAACGAACCAGCTTTCTTCAATGCACCTGTTCATACATGCGCTCAATTCCCGTGAAGCAAAGAATGGTATGGCGCATATCGAGGTATCGATAACCGTCAACGGTATAAATCATCTCAAAATGGTAATAAGCCGTCTGAGCGGTATAAACGGAATAGTTTCCATAGGAAGAAGCTGATTTTTCGGTTGATATCCAAAAATTTTTCGGATGACAGTTTTCCGAAGCTGTTAAAATAGATATAAGGAAGATGAAATAAGGAAGATGAAGAAATGAAAGCAGTAATACAAAGAGTAAGCGAATGCAGTGTAACAGTAGACGGAACTGTGGCCGGAAGTATCGGGAACGGCTTTCTGATACTCTTAGGCGTTGAAAAGGGAGATACGGAAACAGAGGCTGAAAGGCTCAGCGCAAAGATATCCGGACTCCGCATATTTACAGACGAAAATGACAAGATGAACCTTTCGCTTTCCGATGTAAACGGCGGTGTGCTTGTTGTGTCGAATTTTACTCTCTGCGCTCAGTGCCGCAAGGGAAGAAGACCGAAATTCGATGCAGCGGCAGGTCCGGAGCTTGCCGAGTCGCTTTATGAATATTTTTGCGTATGCATGAAGAGCAACGGTATTGAAAAGGTCGAAAAAGGCATATTCGGAGCAGATATGAAGGTGTCTCTTCTGAATGACGGCCCCGTAACTATCGTTATAGATACAAAAGAGCTTGCTTTATAACATAGGAGGGAAAGAAATGATAAAAATAAAATGCTTTCCTGCCGGTGAGCTTAGCGCTAACTGCTATTTTGTAACGGCGGATAATGATGAGTCGCTGCTCATTGATACAGGCGCGCCTGTAAGAGAGCTTGACAGGATAATAGAGGAGTTCGGAGCGGATAAGCTGAAATATATACTCCTCACTCACGGACATTTTGACCATATAGCAAATACAGCGGCAGTAAAGCGTGAATATCCGGATGTTAAGATAGTAATAGGTGAAAAGGAAAAGAACTTTACATCTAAGGATAACCTTAATCTGTCACTGTTTTTTGAAGGAACGATAGAGCATTTCAATGCCGATATACTTGTAAGCGAAGGTGACGAGCTTCCTTTCGGAAAATATAAGATAAAAGTCCTTGAAACGCCGGGACATACTATAGGCGGAGTCTGCTATATCATAGAAGGCAGCATTTTTACAGGTGATACGCTCATAGCCGGCACAACGGGGAGAACGGATTTCCCGACAGGAAGCGTTGCAGATATGAGAAGGTCTATAGCAAGGCTTGCATCAATAGAGGGCGACCTTAACGTATACTGCGGACACGGCGAAAGCACAAGTCTTGAATACGAAAGAGATAACAATTATTTTATGGAGAAAGTCCGTTATGACGATATACATTAACAATCAGTTCCATTATGAAACGGAAAATCTTGTAAGGCTGTTCTTTCCGAATGATAAAATAGCTGTTGTAAAGGAAAAACCGACTGTAAAGGAGTTTCCCTTTATAACCGTTTTTATCGAAAATACCGGAAACAGCATCAGGATAAGCGTAAATATTGAAACAGAAACACGCACCGAAAACGATGTAAAGCTTATAGAGGACGGCAGCATGCTTACTGAAAAGGATATCGAGCGTGAAATGGCGGTGTGTCTTTACGGAGTACTTGTCAGGCTTACGGGAAAAACACAGCCCTGGGGAATACTTACCGGTGTGCGTCCGATAAAGCTGTTCAGAAGGCTTGCGGAAGAAAACGGTACTGCTCATGCTTGTGAATATTTCAGTGAAAAGCTGTTGGTATCATCGGAAAAGGTGCGTCTGAGCGCCATGACTGAGGGCTATGAAAAAAAGATACTGTCACTCAGCCGTCCAGACTCTTTCAGCCTTTATATATCCATACCGTTTTGCCCGACACGCTGCTCATACTGTTCATTCGTGTCACAGTCGATAGAAAGCGCAAAAAAACTGATAGAGCCGTATTTTAAAAAGCTGCTTGAGGAGATAAAATATACCTCGGAGCTTGTAAAGGCTTTGAACTTGCATCTTGAAAGCGTGTATATAGGCGGCGGAACCCCGACAAGTCTTAATGCTTTACAGCTTAATACTCTCATAAAAACGGTCAATTCAAGCTTTGATATGTCGGGATGCCGTGAATTCACGGTC
>ONVG01000136.1 GCA_900321195.1 uncultured Eubacteriales bacterium | reverse complement strand
ACAGTAAGACGCTTTGCAGCATTGAAGCCTGCCGCAAAGGATTTCAGGATAATGTGGGATAACGCTTATATAATCCACGATATAAACGATACGCCCGATAAGCTCCTCAACATATTCGACGAAGCCGCAAAGTACGGAAACGAGGACATGATATTCGAGTTCTGCTCAACATCAAAGATAACATTCCCCGGCGCAGGCGTTGCTGCAATGGCTGCATCAGAGAATAACCTCAAGCTCGTAAAAAGGCGCTACAACTTCCAGACTATCGGCTATGACAAGACAAACATGCTCCGCCATGCAGCATATTTCAAAGACCTTGACGGTGTTCTTGCTCACATGCAGAAGCAGAGAGCTATACTTGAACCCCGTTTCAAGATGGTAACTGATACCCTCGACAAAGAGCTTTCAGGTCTTGATATTGCTTGCTGGACAAAGCCGAACGGCGGCTACTTCGTAAGCGTTGATGTACTTGAAGGCTGCGCAAAGAGAGTAGTTTCACTCTGCAAGGAAGCAGGCGTTGTGCTCACAGGCGCAGGCGCTACCTATCCCTACGGCAAAGACCCCAAGGACAGCAATATCCGTCTTGCTCCAACATATCCGCCTGTTCATGAGCTTGAAAAGGCTATGGATATCTTCTGCATCTGCGTAAAGCTTGCAGCAATAGAAAAACTGACAAAGTGATAACGCTTTATTCCGCCGGAAGGATATACGGCTCGTCCCCGTATCCTTCCGGTATTTTATTTTACTCAAAACATCTGCTTATATCATATATTTTTTTAAAAAAGATTTGACTTTTATAGACAAAAAATATATAATAAGTCTTGATATGTCCGTATTTGTTTTGACCCCTGATCCGTTACGTATCGCGTATTGCGGCTCAAAGCTTTGCGGAACAAATGAAAAAATTGGAGGATACCGTATGAAACGAACCAAAAAACCGGTGTTCTTCATCGTGTTTGCTCTTATCCTTTTCCTTGCATGTACCTCTATACTGGGGATATACGGCGAAAACGGCGACTTTAAAGTCACCTACATAAAGGGTATAAACGATATACGATGGGGCATCGACATCAAGGGCGGTGTTGAGGCGGTCTTTGCACCTGCCAACGGAATTGACGCAAGTGACAGCGAGATGGAATCCGTCAAGGCTATTCTTGATCTTCGTCTTGTATCTCAGAATGTTACAGACTATGAGATCTATCCCGACTACACTAACGATCGTATCACCGTGCGCTTCCCGTGGAAATCTGACGAAAAGAACTACAACCCCGACGAAGCTATTAAGGAGCTTGCAGCTACAGCAGAGCTTTCCTTCAGAATGGGCACCGATCAGTCCGGGGAACTCATCCTCACAGGAAAAAACGTAAAGAGAGCTTACACAAGCTACATACAGACCGATCAGACCGGTACACATGAGCATGTTGTAAACCTTGAATTCGACAAAGAGGGCGCTGAGAATTTCGCGGATGCAACTCTGACAGCCGCTCAGAACAGCAGCCAGATATCTATCTGGATGGACAATGAGCTTATCTCCGCTCCCAGCGTAAGCAAGCAGATACCTGACGGTGAGTGCTACATCAGCGGCGGCGGAAGCGGCGGCTTCTCGGCAGCCGAAGCTGCAAAGCTTGCAAACACTATCAATGCAGGTGCTCTCCCCTTCGGACTTACTGTAGAAAGCTACGGCACAATAAGTCCTTCTCTCGGCAGCTATGCTCTTGAGGCTATGGGTATCGCAGCTATAATCGCTCTTGCATTTATCTTCGCGTTTATGACAATAATGTACAGACTGCCCGGATTTATCGCATTCATAGCTCTTATCGGACAGATGTCCATAGCAATAATGGCTGTTTCGGGCTACTTCCCGGTATTCCCGAGCTTTACAATGACTATCCCCGGTATCGCAGGTCTTATCCTTTCAATAGGTATGGGCGTTGACGCAAATATCATCACCGCTGAAAGAATAAAGGATGAGCTGTGGACAGGAAAAACTCTTGACGGCTGTATCACAAACGGTACAAAGGGAAGCTTTGCGGCTATCTTCGACGGTAACGTTACAGTTATAATCGTTGCAGTAATACTTATACTTGTATTCGGTCCCGCAAATGTGCTTTCCGCTATCTTCGGCGTTTCAACAACAGGTCTTATCTATGCATTCGGCTATACACTCCTTGTCGGCGTTATCGCTAACTTCATAATGGGTGTCGGCGCATCAAGACTTATGCTCAAATCTATATCACGCTTCAAGATATTCAAAAATAAAAGACTATATGGAGGTAAAAAATCATGAGACAGAGATTCCATATAGACTTTGTAAAGAAGTCCAAAATATTTTTCGGCATATCACTCGGCATAATGCTCGTTTCACTTGTACTCAATATCTTTGTTTTCCCGACACTCGTTGACATACAGTTCACCGGCGGTACGATAATCAAGTACAGCTACGGCGGCGATCTCAAAGCAAAGGACATTGAGAAAACAGCTAATGAGGCTATCGGAACAATAGAATCTCTTGCAAAGGACAAGCTGACCTATTCATACAGCGATAACCTCGCAAGCTCAAACGCAAACGACAAGCACATCGTTTCAATGCAGTTCACAGGAAACAAGGCTGTTTCCGTTGAGGACAAGCAGGTCATAACAAATGCTCTTCAGGAGGCTTATCCCGACAACAACATCAAAGAAGCATCCTCTTCATCTGTCGATGCTTCAAAGGGCGCAAACTTCTTCTTCAAATGCCTTGCGGCTGTATTGATAGCAGCAGTTCTTATGATATTCTACGTTGCTATAAGATTCAAGAAGATAGGCGGTCTTTCGGCAGGCGTAATGGCTGTCGTAGCTCTTATACATGACCTTATACTCGTATATTTTGTATTCGTTCTGTTCCGCATGCCGCTCAATGACAACTTCATAGCTGTTGTCCTTATGATACTCGGCTACTCGCTCAACGATACTATAGTTATCTACGACCGTATCAGAGAGAACAGAAGAAAATCAGGTCCCAAGGTATCTACCGCAGAAGTAGTAAATGCAAGCCTTAATCAGTGCCTTGTAAGAACTATCTGCACATCTGTAACAACAATATTTGCTATCGGTTCCGTTCTTGTTGTTTCACTCATCTACAACATAGACTCTATCGTAAGCTTTGCACTCCCGATGATGATAGGCCTTGTTTCAGGCTCATATTCTTCACTCTGCATAGCTGCTCCCCTCTGGGTAATGTGGAAGAACCACAAGGATAAGAAAAGAGCAGAAGCAAAGCAGAATTCTGCAAAGGAAAAGGCTGCAAAGAAGTCAAAGAAATCTGACTCCAAGAAAAATGAAAATGCAAAGGTAAAAGAGAAAACCGAAAAGACAGAAGAAGCTAAAGCAGAAGCTGATACTGATACCGCAGACGGAGAACCAGCCGCAGAATAATATTTTACGATATCAAAAAAGCAGGATCATAACGGTCCTGCTTTTTTACGTTCAACTATTTTTTAATAAATTTTACCGAAAACTATAGTCAATGACAAAATAATGTGTTATAATGTATCTATAATTTTATTATTTAAGGAGCTGAAAAGCTATGCAGAACATTTGGCATGATATGGATTCATCAAGAATAAGTCCCGAAGATTTTATGGTGGTTATTGAAATACCTAAAGGAAGCAAGGCAAAGTATGAGCTTGACAAGCAGAGCGGTCTTTTGAAGCTTGACCGCATACTCCACACATCAACTCATTATCCTGCAAACTACGGATTTATCCCCCGTACATACGCAGACGACCTTGACCCTCTCGATGTACTCGTTCTCTGCTCGGAAACGATAATCCCGCTCACACTTATCCGCTGTTATCCTGTCGGTGTCATAACAATGCTCGACAACGGCAGAAATGACGAGAAAATAATCGCTATCCCGTTCAGCGACCCGACCTATAATACATATACGGATATATCCGAGCTTCCTCAGCATATATTCGAGGAAATGACACACTTCTTCAGCGTTTACAAGTCACTCGAAAACAAAGAAACTGTTGTTGACGAAGTAAAGAGCAAAGAGGACGCTCTCAGGATAATCGAAGCATGCATAAAGAACTATCAGGAAAAGTTCAACACCGTATGATGCACAGGCGAAAGGAACAATTTGGATAATGGAAAAAAACACCGAAAATGTAAATGAAAAGGAAAACAGTGTTCCCGAAGCTGTGACCGAAAGTACAGACTCAAAAGATGATAAGCCTCAGAAGCGTCAGGTAAAAGTCATTAACGCGCCTAAAAGAAAAAGACGTCCTCTGCAAACGCCTTCAAATATAATCAGACTTTGCATAGTGTGGTCGTTCATAATCTGTATTTTTCTTCTGACATATCCCTTTCTAAGCACTCAGCTCGTTATAAACAAAGACCTTGAAGTAACTACTCAGGTCGGAGATTCTGACATGAAGCTTGCTTCACAGGCTGAAATAGACGAAGCTGCAAAAGAGCTGAAAGCCGCCATTGACGGTCTTGAAGAAGCGCCGCCCGAAGAAGAAAGCTCCGCTGTATCGGACACTTCCGAAAACAGTGACGGCTCATCCGAAATATCCGATGACGGCGAATATGA
>ONVG01000005.1 GCA_900321195.1 uncultured Eubacteriales bacterium | reverse complement strand
GAGAGCTGATCTTATAGCGGTGTTCCAGCCTGCCGCCTGACTTCTTTTAGGGTTGTCAAGCACCTTTATATCCATATATTCTTTCTTATTTTTCTCCGAAAAATCAAGAAATATTTTTTTAGTATCATCATCAGAACCGCTGTCAACAAGTACAAGCTCCGTCATATCATGCGGAAAGGTCTGAGCCTTTACCTGAGAAAGAAGGCTTTCAAGCACGTTTTCTTCATTATATGCGATAATGCAAAGTGAAACCGTCATACAACCATTCCTATCAGTTTTATTCTGTTTTATTATAAAATTTTATACGTTTTTTGTCAATGAATTACTTTTATTTTTGTAAGGTTTCAAATATCATACAAATATCAGTGCAAATAATTGGTAATATCAATGGATAAAAATATTACAAAAATCAAGTCTCTGCATTGTATATATTGCAGAGACTTTGATATATCATTTTTCAACTGTGAACTGTGTTCCGCATTCGCAGCAGCCGAGATGTATTGTTTTTTCGCCCGAAAGTATTTCCGCAGCGCTGCCCAGAAGAGTATTCGGCGAGGTGTTTCCGCACTTTGTACATTTTGCCTCAACGCCGTATATAACAGCGCTGTCCTCACCGCATACAAATATATCGCTCATGCTTTTACAGCTTTCCGATACCGCGCCGAGCATGCTGATTTCTATATCCTCTCCTGCATCATCAAACAGCTGTGCAAGAGCGTCCGCGCTTTTACATTCAGCCGCCTGCTCCGAAAATTCGCTTATATCGCTGAGTGTCATAGTATCATTCCCCGTTTATTTCAAAGCCATTCCGTCTCTGAATGCATTTCCGACCTTTTCGCCTACAACACGGTAAAAATGCGCGGAAGCATCAAATACAAGTGCCTCTATCTTACCGATATCAACTGCTCCGTCCTCACCGATAATGCTTTCATCCGCAAGAGTATTCACTATCTCGCCGACTATCCTTGTTTCTCCAAGCTCATCTTTTACCGAAACGACCTTGCATTCTATAGTGAGCGGATATTCCTCTATAACAGGAGCGTCAACAAATTCGCTTTTTACAGTATGCAGACCTGCTTTTTCAAGCTTGTTTTTCTCGTCCTTAGCGGAAACAAGTCCGACATAATCAGATGCGGCAAGATTTTTCTTATCCGCAAAGCTTACTGTAAAAGCATTGGTTCTGATAATATTTTCCGTTGTAACATGTTTCGGTGAAAGATTGAGGGCAATATGCTTTGGTCCGCACTGTCCGCCCCATGCCGCATTCATAGCGTCAGGAGTTCCGTCCTCATTGTAGGTCGCGATTATGAGTACGGGAAGCGGAGTTATTATTCCCTTTGCAATGTTCTTTTTCATAAAAATGTACCTCCGTAAAATTATTTTCCATTATATTTTACCAAATCATACTCTGCAATTCAAGACTTGATACAAACTTTTCACGGAAATCAATTTACGAATCAATTTTATCCGGTGTGCCGCCGGTATCGATTCGCGTTGTGCTCGCTGCGCTCCGCCCCCGAACCCACTTCATGAAACCGCCGAAAAACAAAACCGCTCCGCCAACATGAATATCTTCATGCCGGCGGAGCGGAAAATAAACTATTTTATAAACAGCTTGCAATTAAGCGTATTTTACTTTCTGTCGTTTTTACGGAAGTTGTTTCTCGGACCTGAAGGACGGCGGGGCGCTACATCATTTTCAGGTGTAAGACCCTCTACTTCGATAAGCGCTTCTCTGCGTGAAAGATTGAGTCTGCCCTTGTCGTCAATGTCGAGTACCTTTACGATGATTATATCATCAACATTTACAACGTCTGTTACCTTTTCTGTACGCTTTACATCAAGCTGTGAGATATGACAAAGACCTTCTTTTCCGGGAGCTATCTCAACGAATGCGCCGAAGTCCATAAGTCTTGTTACCTTGCCCTTGTATATTGCGCCTGGCTCGGGATCTCTTACGATAGTATCAACTATCGTCATAGCTCTGTTGCAGTTTTCTATATCAAGACCGCTTACATATACATGTCCGTCTTCTTCAATATCTATCTTTACATTACATTCTGCACAGATCTTCTGTATTACCTTTCCTCCTGAACCTATGACTTCACGTATCTTATCAACAGGAATGACAGTTGAAAGCATCTTCGGAGCATACTTTGAAAGCTCCTTTCTCGGTTCGGGGATAGCCTTGAGCATTACTTCATCAAGGATATAGTCACGAGCCTTGTGGGTCTTTTCAAGCGCTTCCTTTACCATCTCAGGTGTAAGGCCGCTTATTTTAAGATCCATCTGTATAGCCGTGATACCCTCATGTGTACCTGCTACCTTGAAGTCCATATCACCGAAGAAATCCTCAAGACCCTGAATATCTACCATTGTCATCCAGCGGTCGCCCTCTGTGATAAGTCCGCATGAGATACCTGCGACTGGTGCCTTTATCGGTACGCCTGCATCCATGAGTGAAAGTGTAGAACCGCAGATAGAGCCCTGTGATGTTGAGCCGTTTGAAGAAAGTATCTCGGAAACAAGGCGGATAGTATAGGGGAACTCCTCAACTGACGGAATTACCGGCACCAATGCACGCTCGGCAAGTGCGCCGTGACCTATCTCACGTCTGCCGGGACCTCTTGAAGGCTTTGTTTCGCCTACAGAATATGACGGGAAGTTATAGTGGTGTATATATCTTTTTGTTGTCTGGTCGTCGATACCGTCAAGTGTCTGCTGGTCGCTTATCGAGCCAAGTGTGGTTATTGTAAGAACCTGTGTCTGACCTCTTGTGAAAAGGCCTGAGCCGTGTACTCTCGGAAGAACGCCTACTTCTGAGGCAAGCGGTCTCATCTGATCCATAGCTCTGCCGTCAACACGCTTCTGCTCATCAAGGAGCCAGCGGCGGACGATATATTTCTGTGTCTTATAAAGACAGTCGTCTATCTTTTCAGCCTGATCGGGATATATCTCGTCAAACTTTTCGTGAACAGCATCATAAATTGGTTTAAGTCTTTCATCGCGGACTTTTTTATCATCTGTATCAAGAGCGACACGTATATCATCTATAGCAAAAGCCTTTATAGCGTCAAGCATTTCAGGGTCAGGCTCATTGCTCGGATATTCAAACTTAGCCTTGCCTATCTCAGCCTGAATGCCCTTTATAAATTCGATTATCGGCTGATTTGCCTCGTGACCTGCCATAATGCCGTTGTACATAACTTCATCTGAAACGATATCAGCACCTGCTTCTATCATAGCTATGCGGCTGTCTGTAGATGCAACGGTAACAGCCATTTTAGAGACCTCGCGCTGTTCTTTAGTCGGGTTGATAACGAACTCACCGTCCACAAGACCCACAGAAACAGCAGATATCGGACCATTCCACGGTACATCGGATATACTGAGAGCCACAGATGTTCCGACCATTGCAGCTATTTCAGGCATACAGTCAGGGTCGTAAGCCATAACTGTACAAACTATTGATACATCGTTTCTCATATCCTTCGGGAAAAGCGGACGTATCGGGCGGTCGATAACTCTTGATACAAGGATAGCCTTTTCGGAAGGTCTGCCCTCTCTCTTGCCGAAGCCGCCGGGAATTTTACCCATAGCATACTGCTTTTCTTCAAAGTCAACTGAAAGCGGGAAGAAGTCAACGCCCTCTCTCGGCTTTGGAGCTGCCGTAACAGCTACATGTACTACTGTTTCGCCGTAGCGGACAAGACAAGCGCCGTTAGCAAGCTGAGTCATCTTGCCTGTTTCGATAACAAGCGGTCTGCCTGCAAATTCTGTTTCAAATGTTCTGAAATTTTCAAACATAGATTATCCTCCGGTTAAATTAAAATTAAAATATTTATAATAAAGAGAGGAATCCGGTTTAGCAATTAAACCAAAAAGCACAGTGCATGTTTTATATCGTGCTTTCTCGTTTCACTGCTAAAAGCCGAACTGACACTCTCTGTTATTTAACGTGAATAAGGCAGTCTGTAAACAGACTGCCCCGAAACACTTTGATTATTTACGGATACCAAGTCTTGCAATTATTGAACGGTAACGCTCAATGTCAACCTTTGTAAGATAGCTGAGAAGGCTTCTTCTCTGACCTATCATTTTGAAAAGGCCTCTTCTTGAATGGTGATCCTTCTTGTGAGTTTTGAGATGCTCGGTAAGGTCGTTTATCCTCTTTGTGAGGAGTGCGATCTGAACTTCGGGAGAGCCTGTGTCGCCCTCGTGAGTAGCATACTCTTTGATGATTGCGTCTTTCTCTGTTTTAAGCATGTTTATCCACCTTTATAAAAATATTTCGTTAAACCCGCATTCTAAGTAAAGGGTCGGCAGAATGCCTGTGCTTTATTCATGGCTTTATCCCAACACCGAGAACGGGGCATCAACGTTATTCATTATAACATACCGTTTTTACTTTTGCAAGTATTTATTTTCAAAAAGAGAACGCTCCGTTTCCGGAACGTCCTCTCTGAAATACCCGCATTATTTTGCGGTGATGGTTATGTACTTTTTAGCGATTGAGCCGTTTTCATCCTTTGCAAAAACGTATATGGTATATTTTCCGGCAGTAATAAGCTTTAAATTAGCGGAAGTATACGTCGAATAATCACGAAGCTTTGTGTAGCTGCTTGAAGTGCTGGACTTATAGCCTGCTTCATAGACCTTTGTGCCTGTGCCGCCTGATGCAGAAAACTTCACATTTATCGTATCGCCTACAGAAGCGGATTTGACTGAAAGTGAACTTGTGTTTGTAAGAGTGCTGTTCTCGTCTGCGGTAACTGTTACCTTGAATGTTACGCTTGCAATGTTGCCTGCGCTGTCCTTTGCCTTGATAAGTATATTATAAGGTGTTGCGCTTGTCGGCTTTATTAAAGTTTGTTGAATGCCAGCATGATGCATCGTTCCTGATATCAGCCGGAACAGCATTCGAGATATCATATGCTGACTGATTTCCAAGATGGTTCGCAACAACATCGACTATAATGTGTATGCCGTACTTGTGAGCTTCTTCACACATTTCGGCAAATTCAGTCTTTGTACCGAGCGCTGAATTTCCGGTATCGTCGATAGTGAAATTAGCGGGCTGATAATATACCCACCACATTGAGTTTGTCTTGCCCTTTGTGCTTTCCTTTGCCTGCTGGATAACGGAGGTCTGGATAGAGGTATATCCTGCCTCGGCTATCTTCTGCATGTTTGCCTTGATGTTGTTGAATGACCACTGCCATGCATGGAGTATAACACCCTCCTGACAGGTATCAACAAGACCGTAGTCATAGGCTGCGTTTACATTCATTGAAACAGGACTGCTGTCCACGATACCAAATCCTGCATAAGCAGTCATAGCGGTCGCCAGTGAAAAAAAGATACCTGCTGCCCGTCTTAACGGACGTATCTTTGTTTTTCTGCTGCTCATAAAGATTCACTCTCTTTTTTTATTTCAGGTGCAATAAGCGCTGATGCCCCTTTTAACTAATTTTAGCATTCAAAAAAGCACAATACAAAGAGATATTTTTGCACATTTTTAAGCACTGCACTATTTTTGTCGCTTTATAATATTTGCCGATACTTTATTTGTTGCTATTCACATACATATAGAACCACAATTATTAGACATGCTTAAAATATCAATGAAAAATTTGTAAGAAATCACAATGCATATCTTATCATTGATCTATAATTCAACTATAAATAATCATAAGAATAAAGCATATAGCCGTCAGCTTTTTCGCTGTATTTTTTCTGTTTTTCCGTCGTATCGGGTCTCCATGTGCCGCCGTCTGCATCTGTACCGAGCTTATAAAGCGCCAGCCCGTAATAAAGGCGGATATCACTTTCACCCACAAAGCTTTTCCACTCGTCGGCAAGACTTTCAAACGGAAATATCGGATGTTCATTGCTTACATAAAGCTGCGGACATATATAATCCGCATATCCCCTGAATCTGCACCAGCTTTTTATATCGGCGCACAGTATCTCGTCATTATCAAAATTTCCCTGCGGAGATATCCCGAAAACAGCATTTTTCCCCGAAGAATGAACGGCAGAATACATGCCCGATACAAGCATGTTTATATTGTTTTTTCTCCACTCGTGATGTGAAAGCGGTATGCACCCTTCGGCAAGACTTTTCTTGTATGCTTCATAGCTCTGTATATCGGATGTATCATTGTCATCGGGATAAAAATAATCATCTATCTGCACACCGTCTATATCATAGTTTTCCGCAAGCTCCCTGACGCCGTTTATTATCAGCCTGCGCACCTCCGGATATGACGGGTCATAATACAATCCGTTGTCACAGGTAAATGTATAGCAGTCATTTTCGGGAATATCATCATTTTTCCATTTCATATAAGGATTATCCGGTGAAAGCTTATCGGGTACACTTCCTATGCCTATTCTTAAAGGATTTATCCATGCATGTACCGCGATATCCTTCTCATGTGCAAGACTGACAATTATTTCAAGCGCGTCAAAGCCGATATCTCCTCCCTGCACTCCTGTAAGTACATGGGATGACGGAAAATATTCCGAATTATAAAGCGCATCGCTGAAAGGACGTACCTGAACTATGACGGTATTTATATCATTTTCCGCGCATTTGTTTATCATCTCTGAGGCTTTTCTGCGGAAACCGTCCTCCGACCTTTCATTTTCGGAAAGCTGCAAAGACATGCATGGCATCCATACAGCTTTCATATCATGTGATATGTCCCTTGCCTGTACATTTATGCATTCCGATACAAGACAGATAACTATACAAAAAAACGAAATTATAAATTTCATGCAAACACTACCTTGATTTTATTTCTACTGCAATATATAATAAAAGCATAAGAAAAATGACAAGGTGATAAAAATGAATATTTACTTTATAATACTGATAATATATGCGGTCATATCAAATATAATAGCCGTTGCAATGACGATATTTGACAAGACCGCAGCAATACACCGCCGCAGACGTGTTCCCGAAAGAACACTTCTTATAACGGCGGCTCTCAGCGGCTGTGTTTCGATGTATATAACTATGCGTATCATACGTCATAAAACACAGCACCCTAAATTTATGATAGGCATACCTGTTATTTTTATACTTGAATGCGCTGTCATAGCAGCTGTGCTTTTCAATACAGGCGTTATAAAAATGTCTTGAGGTTGTCTATATGCCTTTGCTCGTTTTTGATAAAGCTGTCGGCATAGGCAAGATTTTCGGGCAGCGCATCACTGCATGTTGTCATATGCTTTGTAAGGTCGATTATACCCTTTGTAGTGCCGTTTATCATTATCTCGGCTATCTTGTCGGGCTTTGAGTCTGCAAGTGTATGAAGCTGTACCGAGCCCCACATGACGGCCTTTGCAAAAGGATTTATATCCTTAGGTTCTTCACCGCATGACATGAGCGCCCTTTCGCTTTCATCTGACGCTTTTTTATAGTCGTTATACTGCTCGGTAAGCTCTTCCCTCAGAGCGCTGTTCTCTACCTTCGGCAGAACGGTATTTATCGCCTCTATACCCGTCTTTGAAAGCTTGTATATTCCCGAAAGAAGCTCGGCATTTACATTTTCCATTATCAGAACAACTCCTTTTTATTTGATGTAATGATAATGGACAGGATAATAAAACTTTATTCACTCAAAATAAAAAAACATACAGGAGGATATCAATATGGAAAAGCTTGATATGAACAGGATCGAAAAAACAATGGAGGCTCTCAGAAAAAACTATATGCAGGCGTACTACTGCGAAACTGCGGAAGAAGCAAAGGAAAAGGTAAGAGAGCTTATGAATAAGGGCGATACCGTAACACACGGCGGCTCGGTAACTCTTGAGCAGTGCGGCATAACAGAAATGCTGAAATGCGGCGATTATAACTATCTCGACAGGACTGTTCCCGGTCTTACAGCCGAGCAAAAACAGGAGATATACAGAAAAGCATTCTTTGCCGATGTTTATCTCACAAGCGCAAACGCTGTAACAGAAAACGGACTGCTTTTCAACACTGACGGAAATTCAAACAGAGTAGCTGCAATAATGTACGGTCCGACAAGCGTTATAGTCGTTGCAGGCTATAACAAGATAGTCGCAGACCTTGACGAAGCATTTTTAAGGCTCAGGACTGTAGCATCTCCGAAAAACACTGTGCGTCTTAACTGTGCAACACCATGCGCAAAGACAGGAAAATGTATCTCACTCAACAACGAGAATAGCAAATTCGGTGACGGCTGCAAGAGTCCTCAGAGAATTTGCTGCAACTATACAGTAACTGCCCAGCAGCGCAATAAGGACAGAATAAAAGTTATAATAGTAGGCGAGGAGCTCGGATACTGATAAGGAGCTGATGTATTATGTCAACACCGCACAACAGCGCTCAAAAGGGCGATATCGCCGAAACCGTGCTTATGCCGGGAGACCCGCTCAGAGCAAAATTTGCCGCCGAAACCTTTCTTGACAGCCCAAGACTTGTAAACAGCGTAAGAGGAATGTTAGCATATACCGGCATGTATAAAGGCAAAGAAGTATCTGTAATGGCAAGCGGAATGGGTATGCCGTCTATCGGGATATACTCGTATGAGCTTTTCAAATTCTATAACGTTCAGAATATCATACGCATAGGAAGTGCAGGCGCCATAAGCGATGATCTGCATATACGCGACATAGTTATAGCTTCTGCATGCGCGACAAACTCGAATTTTGCGGCTCAGTACCGTCTGCCCGGAATACCGGCTGCGGCTGCGGATTTCGGACTTCTCAGAAAGGCTTATGATACAGCGTTGAAACTCGGCAAAAATGTCCATGTCGGAGCTGTCTTTTCAAGCGATACATTCTATGATGATGCAGATTCCCTTGCAGAGTGGAGAAAAATGAATGTGCTTGCAGTTGAAATGGAAAGCTATTCGCTTTATCTGACGGCTTCAAGGCTCGGCAAGAAAGCTCTTTGCATATGCACCGTATCCGACTGTCCGTTCACCGGTGAGGAATGTTCAGCCGAAGAAAGAGAAAAAAGCTTTGTTGATATGATAGAGCTTGCGCTTGAAAGTACCTTGTGATACAATTTTTTGTATCAATGCAAAATTCTGTAGATTTGCACAAAAAGCGGCGCTCACAATTTATCACAAAGCCTGTCAAATCGGAAAAAATACTTGGTTTTTCTGATTTATAAGCATATTTTCATCGCTCAAAGTAAATAATAAACAAAAAGTGATGTTAAAATTGCACAATACTTCATAAATAAAAAACCATGACTTTATTGACAGGCTGTGTTATAATACATAGGTTGAAAATAATAAATACAGCCTGCGCTCTTAAAGTGAAGTTAAAATATCGGGAGGAATAAAGCTTATGGGCAGTTCATACGTATATACGGGAAATCCTATAAATCCTAAGTACACTATAAATATAGGTGATAAGGTCTTAGAGAAGGACGTTGATTTCGATTTAGAAATAACAGATAATATAAATGTCGGAACAGCGCACGTTATCATAAAGGGAAAGGGAAAATTCAAGGGCGTTATGGAAAAGACCTTTGAAATAATACCTGCTCCTGCGCGTTCGCTTGCTTTCTTTGCAGATAATACGGAGTTCATATATGACGGCGAACCCTGTGAAATGAAGCTTGCCGTAAAATTCGGCGATGTGACACTCAAAGAGGGTACAGACTACACTATCGAATATCAGAACAATGACAGACCCGGAAAGGCTACTGCAAGAGTTATGTTCCAGGGCAACTTTACAGGCGTTATGTCTATCCCCTTCAACATATCTGAAAGCGGCGAGGAAAAGACTGTCAAAAAGCTCAGAAATATCTCTATGATATCCGCTGATGAAATAGTTCACGGCAGCACCGTCACCGTAATATCGGCAGCAAAGGGCGGCAGCGGCGAATATAAGTTCGCGGTATTCTATAAAAAAGTGGAAAGTGAAAAATGGGTAACTGTACACGGATATAACGATGAACCCGAAGCAGTTATAAAGCCCAAAAGCTGCGCTCACTACAGAATATGCGTTAAAGCTAAGGACAGCGAGGGAAGTATCTCCAAAAAATACTTCGATGTAAACGTTGTAGCTCCCAAGAAATGAGCGATTTTATAATTACTATACACGTGTTTGTCAGACCGAGCGAAGCCGGAGGTTTAAAAGGCGCCTTGCTCCGCTCGGAATGACAGGCTGTTTGTGCAGTTTTTCAGATTTGCTGATTTACATTAAAAAATTAAAAAATACGGTTGATTTTTTTGATTTGATATAGTATAATAGGCTTGTTGATTTTATCAGCAATTTACAAGACAGAGCCGTACTCTTGGATATGCGGTCGGGCAGGCGCTGTACGACGGGGCACCGTGAACCATGTCAGGCGGGGAACCGAGCAGCATTAAGCGTTTTGCACTGTGCGATGCAGTCAGTCTGTTCGTCCGTATATCCAAGCGCACGATACCGTTTACGGTCTGTCTTGTTTTTTTAGCAATATTATGGATATTCACTGTTTTTTGTTTAAAGGTGAATAAAAATGTACAGTTTTTCACTATAACGTAATGCCACAGCCCGAAAGGACGTGTAAAAATGTATAGAGTATTATACAGAAAATATCGTCCCCGTGTCTTTGCCGATGTTATAGGTCAGCCGCAGGTGACTGATACGCTGAAAAACGAGATAAAGTCGGACAGGCTTGCTCATGCCTATCTTTTCACAGGTTCAAGAGGTACAGGCAAAACTACCTGCTCAAAGATACTCGCTAAGGCGGTAAACTGTCTTTCTCCGAAGGACGGCGACCCGTGCGGAGAATGCGAGATATGCAGAGGACTTGACAACGGCAGCATTATGGATGTTGCCGAGATAGACGCTGCAAGCAACAACGGTGTTGATGATATCCGTATGCTTCGTGAAGAAGCTGACTTCACACCAGCCAACACTAAATACAGAGTCTATATAATAGACGAGGTACACATGCTCTCGATAGGCGCATTCAATGCACTTCTCAAAACACTTGAAGAACCGCCCGAACATGTAATATTCATACTTGCGACTACGGAAGTACACAAACTCCCTGCAACGATACTTTCAAGATGTCAGAGATTTGATTTCCACAGGATATCGCCGCAGGATATTGCCGACAGACTTGAATATGTATGCAGCTGTGAAAACACTGCTATAGACCGTGAGGCTGCGCTCCTTATTGCAGGTATCGCAGACGGCGCTATGAGAGATGCGCTTTCACTGCTTGATCAATGTATGGGACAGTCGGGACACATAACCGAAGAAACTGTCCGCCGTACAGCAGGACTTGCAGATAAAAGCAGTCTGCTCGCGCTGACCGATGCGCTGATATCGCATGATATAGCCGCCGCTGTCAATATGATAGATGAACTGCACAAAAGCTCAAAGGATATGTCCAGACTGTGTGATGAGCTTATAGAGCATTTCAGAGCTATGATGCTGATAAAGACCATGAAACAGCCGAGAGAGCTTCTTGTCATGGCGGAAAGCGACTATGAAAAAACTCTTGCTCAGGCAGGAATGCTGAAGCTTGCAGATATAGTCAGCACCATAGATATACTACAGTCTGCTTCCGGACGTATGAGATACGGTGTAAACAGACGTATAGAAATGGAAATGACGGCCGTAAAGCTTTGTACGGAAGCTTCTTCCGAAAAGACAGATACAGAGCTTGAAAAAAGAGTTATAAGACTTGAAAGCATAGTGTCCGCGTTAGGCTCGGATAATCAATCAGCTGTACAGCAAAGACCAAAGCCTTCTGCGTCAGCTCCGCCTGTCAAGCGTCCGTCAGCCGAGGAAATGGAAAAGCTCAGAAGTGAAGCCGTTCCTATGACTCAGTGGCAGGATGTAATAGAGGATATCAAAAAATATTCAAGGACAGTTGCGGCAGGATTTGAGGGAAGTACAGCCTATATCAGCGGCAAATATGTACTTGTGGATTCGCCTAACGATATCTGCTTTGAGCTGCTCAGAAAGCCTGCTCAGAGGGATAAAATGAGAGATTCTATCAAAAGGGTAACGGGTACGGAATATAAGCTTGGAAGATATTCCTATCCCGATGAAAGCAGCTCCGACGATGCCCTTTCAAAATTCATGTCGGAACTGCGCTCGGCAGGAGTTCCTGTTGAGGAAATAAATAAAAAATAAAATTAACGGAGGACAATAAAATGAAAGCAAGATTACCTAAAGGATTCAACAACGGAGGCAGCAACACAAACATCCAGCAGCTTGCACGTCAGGCTCAGAAAATGCAGGAGGAAATGGACGAGGCTACAAAAGAGCTTGATATAAAGGAATATTCGGCAGCAGCAGGCGGCTGCGCAGTAAACGCTGTTGTAACAGGCGCGCTTGAAGTAAAGTCAATAGAGATAAGCAAGGATGTTGTTGATCCCGAAGATATCGACATGCTCTCAGATCTCATTATCGCAGCAGTAAACGAAGCTATAAGAAAGGCTCGTGACGAAAAGACAGCTACAATGGATAAGATATCAGGCGGACTCAATGTTCCGGGATTGTTCTGATCATGTCCGAATATAACCTCGCACCGTTTTCGACTCTTACCGAACAGCTGAGACGGCTCCCCGGAATAGGAAGCAAATCGGCTGCAAGACTTGCGTACTTTATACTTGAGATGCCCGAAAAGGATGCGGAAAAATTCACATCTGCCATAACAAACGCCAGAAAGCTCATACACCGCTGCAAAATATGCGGCAACTATACCGACAAGGATGTATGCTCGATATGCTCGGATAACGGACGTGACAAGTCGCTGATATGCGTTGTTGAAGATACACAGTCATTGCTTGCAATAGAGAAAATTTCAAGCATAAAAATGATGTACCATATACTCAACGGCGTTATATCACCCATAAACGGCATAACCCCCGACATGCTGAGGATAAAAGAACTTCTTGCAAGGCTCGGCGACGGTAAAGTAAAGGAGATAATACTGGCAACAAATGCAACTATAGAGGGCGAAGCTACAGCTATGTATATATCAAAGCTCGTAAAACCGCTCGGAGTAAAGGTGACAAGACTTGCCTGCGGCATACCTGTCGGAGGCGACCTTGAATATGCCGATGAGATAACTCTGTCATACTCCATCGAGGGCAGACACGAAATATGACATCACAAAAAATAAATGTCAATGGTCTTGTAAAAAAGACCATTGGCTGTCATATTTTATTATCGGCACGAATATAATTATATGTGTATGGATAAATACCTGCTGAAAGGAGAATCGATATGGCAAAGGAATCGTTAAAAACAATAGCTCAGAATAAAAAAGCCCGTTTTGAATACTTTGTCATAGAAAGCTTTGAAGCAGGCATAGAACTCTGCGGTACGGAAGTAAAATCCATAAGACAGGGCAGAGTAAACATGAAGGACTCATGGTGTACAGTAGAGAACGGTGAATTGTTCGTAAAGGGAATGCATATCAGCCCGTATGAACAGGGAAACATCTTTAATAAAGACCCGATGAGAGTCCGCAAACTTCTGATGCACCGCCGTGAGATAATGCGTCTTTACGGTCAGGTAAAGCAGGACGGCTATTCTCTCATACCTATCTCGCTTTATTTCAAGGGTTCAAAAGTAAAGCTTCAGCTCGGCTTATGCAAGGGCAAGAAGATATATGACAAGCGTGCAGACATGGCTGAAAAGAGTGCTAAGCGTGATATAGAGCGCTCTATGAAGTCAAGGATGAACGGACAGTGATATTTTACATGGGGGCGTAAAGGTTTCGACAGGGAGTGTGAGCTTCGGCAAGCGAGCAGCGGCACTGCAGAACCGCTATAAAATCCGCAGAACTTAAAATTAAATGACAACTATAAAACAGTTGATCTTGTCGCTGCTTAATTAGCGCAAGCGTTCTTATCGGAAGCACCACGGTCCTTTAAGAGCGTCGATTAGTGGTGAACGTGAACGGAGAAGTGCCTTGGTTTCCGTCATGAATCAGAGGCTACTGAAATACAGAGTTTGTCATCGGACGCTGTGTGGAGGGAATGTTAAAACGGTGACTGCGCTCGGAGAAAACCGTTGTAAGTGCTTTTTGGACAGGGGTTCGACTCCCCTCGCCTCCAGAAACGCCCCTCGTCTGAAGCCGAGGGGCTCAAATAATAAAGAACAGAGAATAAAGAATAAATAATAAAGATGTCTTTCCGGGCGTTTCTGTATTATTCTTTATTCTTTTTTATTTATTCTTTAAAACTCTCGTTCAGCAATAACTTGAAATAAACGAAGGGAAAAACCATGAACATACTTGAAAAGCTTTATATGATTCAGGATAAAAAATATGCCGCATTCCAGGCAAAGCTTACGCCAAACATACCGCCTGAAAAATTCATCGGTGTACGCATTCCCGACTGCCGCAGACTTGCAAAAGAACTTTCAAAAGAAAATAACGTTTCTTCTTTTCTTGACAGACTGCCGCATACATATTATGACGAAAATATACTACACTCTCTACTGATATCCGAAATAAAAGATTTTGACACATGTATTTATGAGCTTGAACGCTTTTTGCCTTATGTCGATAACTGGGCAGTATGCGATACAATGTCACCGAAAGCTTTAAAGAAGCACAAAGATATCCTTATCGAAAAAATAAAAGACTGGTCATCGTCCACTCATACATACACATGCAGATTTGGGTTAAAAATGCTTATGTCGCATTTTCTGGACGATGATTTCATTCCGTCATATCTTGAAATACCGGCAGGAATAATATCCGATGAGTACTATGTAAATATGATGAGAGCATGGTTCTTTGCTACCGCTCTTGCAAAACAATGGGAGTCGGCTTTCCCCTATATCAAAGAAAAAAGGCTTGATGAATGGACACATAACAAAACCATACAAAAAGCAGCAGAAAGCTATCGGATAACCAAAGAACAAAAAGACTTGCTGAGGTCACTGCGCTGACAAAGCTCATTCATTAATTATTGACATTCAGATAACAAAAAGGTAAAATATACATTAATATAAGGTTCATCTAAAGACATTCTGAAAGGAAAATGAACATGAGTGACAATAAAGCAAAAAGCAAGGAAACATCTGCCGCTAAGGAAAACGAGCCTAAGAAGATCGGTGACGAACCAATAATAGTATTCGATAATGTCACAAAGGTGTACACGCTCTATAAAAACAGCCGTGAGCAGTTCTGTGCGCTTTTTTACAACTCAAAAAAATTCAAACGCCACAAGGCGCTTGACGGTGTGAGCTTCAAGATAAATCAGGGCGAGTCTGTCGCAATAATCGGACGAAACGGCGCAGGAAAATCCACTGTTCTGAAAATGATAACAGGTGTTGCATTCCCTACAAGCGGAGAGGTATATGTAAACGGACGAGTATCGGCACTTCTGGAGCTTACCGCAGGTTTTTCCGCCGACATGACAGGCCGCGAAAACATACGCTTCAAGTGCTATGTATTAGGTCTGAAGGATAACGAGATAGACGAGATAGAGAAAAAGGCAATAGAATTTGCCGAGCTTGGCGAATACATCGACCAGCCTGTAAGGACGTATTCATCAGGTATGAGAGTACGTCTCGGTTTTGCCATAAATATAAACACCAATCCCGACATATTAGTAATAGACGAAGCATTAAGCGTAGGCGATTCAAACTTCAAGAAAAAGTGCAAAGCGAAAATAAACGAGCTTATAAAGAGGAACATAACCGTACTTTATGTAAGCCACAACAAAGACATTCAGGACTTTTGTGACCGCTGCATATATCTTCAAAAGGGAAAAGTCATATTTGACGGCACAATGAAAGAAACTCTCGAAAAATACCCCGAATTCTGCAAATAACCGGCACATCGCCTGTGCTCCCGATTTGCGGTTTTTACTATATGACACGCGAAACTTTTATATAAAAAAATTGCATCCAAAGGCTTGAAAATTTCATGAATACTATGTTATAATAGTCATTACATTCAAATAAACGCTAAGACGAAGAGAGTAGTCATAGAATGAAAAGCAGCAGAGAAGATCCGCCATCGGCTGAAAACGGGTCGCTTTTCGCTTTGATGAAGTTCACTTCCGAGCGGCGCCGCCGAAACTCTAAGGATTAAGCGGTGACGGTTTGTGTCGTTATTCACATACGAGGTGTTTGCTTTTTGCAAAAATCAGGGTGGTACCGCGAAATAAGCTTTTTCGTCCCTGCGTTGTTATGACGCAGGGACTTTTTATTTAAAGGAATATTTTTATTCAGGAGGTAAATATGGACGAGAAAATTTTGAAAATGAAAGAGGAAATTGAAAGCAAGCTTTCAAACGTATCCGACCTTTTAGAGCTTGATAAGCTAAGAGTCGGATATCTTGGAAAAAAGGGAAGTATAACTTCACTTCTCAAAGGCATGAAGGACCTTGCAGCCGAGCAGAAAAAGGCTTTCGGCGCAGATGTCAACAAGCTCAAGGAATTTTCTGCCGAAATGATCGAGAAGAAGGCAGAGGAACTCAAAAAGCTTCAGGTAGAACATGAAATAAAGTCTATGCCTGTATTCGATATCTCTGCACCTTCCAAATACGAGTGCGGTTCATATCACCCGATAACTCTCGTACAAAGACAGTGCGAAACTATATTCAAGTCAATGGGCTTTACTGTCGAGGACTATTCCGAGGTAGTAACAGACTATGAATGCTTTGAATCTCTCAATATCCCCAAGCATCATCCGGCAAGAGATATGCAGGATACTTACTATCTCGAAAACGGTCAGCTCCTCAAATCACAGACATCAGCCGCACAGAATGCTATTCTCAGAAAATACGGTCCCGACCTTATAAAGAACGGTACTCCGATAAGAGCTATATTCCCCGGCAGATGCTTCCGTAATGAAGCAACTGACGCTTGCCACGAGAATACATTCTTCCAGATGGAAGGCGTTATGGTAGATAAGGATATATCCATTTCAAATCTTATATACTTTATGAAAACAATGCTTTCCGAGGTATTCAGAAAGGATATAAACGTAAGACTCCGCCCCGGCTTCTTCCCCTTTGTCGAACCCGGATTTGAGCTTGATATAAGCTGTCTTATCTGCGGCGGCGAGGGCTGTCCGTCATGTAAGCACAGCGGATGGCTGGAGCTTTGTCCCTGCGGTATGATACATCCGAATGTTCTCCGTGAAGGCGGCATTGACCCCGATGAATACACAGGCTTCGCATTCGGTCTTGGTCTTACAAGACTTGCTATGATGAAGTACGAAATAAAGGACATAAGAGACCTGAACAGCGGAAGTCTCAGATCACTTTCACAGTTCACGGACGATGAATAAAGGAGGCAGGAAAATATGCTGTTATCAATGAATTGGATAGAGGACTTTGTAGACCTCAGCGGTCTTGACAAGGTAGACCTTATACACAGATTTTCACTCTCAACAGCAGAGGTCGAAAATGATATATTCTTTAAGGGCAGCGATATATCGGGAATAGTCGTTGCTGAAATAAAATCGGTCGAGGAACACCCGAAATCAAGAAAGCTCCATCTTCTTAAAGTTGACACAGGCAGCGGTGAGCTTAGGCGAAATAACGATAGCTCCAAGAGAGCTTGCAGGCTATACTTCATACGGTATGTGCTGCGGAGAGTCTGAAATAGGCATAAGCGACGACAACTCAGGCATAATGGAAATAACAGATGATGTACCGCTCGGAACAGACATCAAAACTATATACGACGTTGACGATATAATCTTTGAGGTCGATAACAAATCCCTCACAAACCGTCCTGACCTTTGGGGACACTACGGAATAGCAAGAGAATTTGCTGCGCTTGCAGGCAGAGAACTCAAACCGCTTGATGTTGACGAGCTTTCTGTATATGATGACCTCCCCTCTGTAGACATGAAGATAGAGGACAAGCTTTGCAAAAGATACAGCACCATAAAGGTAGAGAACATCAGCAGGAGCATCAGTCCCGTAAACATAAGGATAAGACTTTACTACTGCGGCATGAGGGCGATAAACTTCCTTGCCGACCTTACAAACTATCTCATGCTTGAAATGGGTCAGCCCATGCATGCATTTGATTCAAGAAAGGTAGAAAAAATAAGAATAAAGCGTTTCGACACACCTTTCACATTCAAGACACTCGACGGCGTTGAAAGAAACATTGATGAAAATACCCTTATGATATGCAACGACAATACACCTGTTGCTATCGCAGGCATCATGGGCGGTCTTGACTCTGAGATAGTCGAGGATACCACAACTCTTACCCTTGAATCCGCAAACTTTGACGCGGCTTCCGTAAGAAAATCAACTGTACGCCTTTCACACAGAACAGACGCTTCAATGAGATACGAAAAGAGTCTTGACCCTGAAATGACTGTTCCTGCTATCGGACGTTTCCTCTATCTCCTCAAAAAATATGACAGCGGCGCAAAGGTCGTTTCAAGACTGACAGATGAATATGCAGAGAAATTCCCGCCTGTAACACTCAGCTTTGACCAGAGCTTTGTTGACAGATACACAGGAATAAAGATAGACTCCGAAACTATAATAAAGACTCTCACAGGTCTTGGCTTCAAGGCAGTTTATGAAAACGGAAAATACACCGTTGACGTTCCTTCATGGAGAATAACAAAGGACGTTACAATGAATGCCGACATAATCGAGGAAATAACCAGAATTTACGGCTATGACAACTTTGAAGTCAATACTACCCGTTCTCCCCTTTACCCTGTCAGAATGACAGCCGTTAAAACAAACGAAGAAAAAATGAAAGACCTGCTTGTAAAGCGCTTCGCTCTGCATGAGGTACATTCTTACGTATGGGCATACAACGATGAGCTTAAAGCACTCGGCATTGAAATAGAGCCCAACATCAAGCTTGCAAATGCTACGAACCCGAACATTGAAACTCTCAGAAATTCAATGATACCCACACAGCTTTGTCAGATAAAATCAAATGTTTCATACGCTCCCGAATTCGGTATATTCGAGATAGGCAGAGTTATAAACGGCGTTGATGAAAACGGTCTCTGCATAGAGCATAAAAAACTTGCTGTAACACTGTTCAGCAAGACATCCGATATAAAAACACTCTATTTCAGACTTCGTGATATCATCGCTGCACTGGCTTCCGACATAAAACACGCAGAACCCGAATTTGTCCGCGCAGAGCCTTCACACAGCTATGAGCATCCCGTAAATCTCAACAAGATAATTCTTGACGGCAGGGATATCGGCATTATGGGCATAGTACATCCCGTTGTAAACAAAAATATCGACAAGAAGGCAAATATCGTATTCGCCGAGATAGATGTTGACATGTTCGCTGAAAGCAAGGACAACGGAATAGTATATGACGAGCCTTCAAAATATCCGTCAATAGACTATGACCTGAGCCTTGACCTCCCGAAAGATATATTCTACTCCGACCTCAGAAAATGCTGGGAAAATAAGGGCTTCGATATACTCAAGGGTACGGGCGTTATCGACACCTACGACACAGACACTATCCACAGAATGACTGTTCGTTTTGAATTCTCATCAAACGAAAGAACTCTCTCCTCAGCCGAGGTACAGGAAATAATCAATAAAATAATATCAAATCTCAATGATATAAATGTTGTTGTCCCGAACATGATACAGTGATTTTTGTAAGCTATACCGCCAAAAAGTGATTTTTGTATATGCTAATATGTACAAAAAAATTGACTGACACGAATTTATAACTAAAATTAATAAAATTCTATTGTAATTCAATAAAGCTTGTGTTAAAATAGCTAATATGGAGGTGGTATAAGTGCATGATAAGACAATGATATTTTCAATATCGGACAATCGTGAAGAAGAAGTAAAGTCGATGCTCAAAACTGTATATAACGCACTTGAAGAAAAGGGGTATAATCCCATCAATCAGATAGTAGGTTATATCTTGTCTGAAGATCCGACATATATCACCACTCACAAAAATGCGAGATCTCTGATTCGCAAGGTAGACAGATATGATCTTTTGGAGATCCTTTTAAAGAACTATCTCAAATCATGATCATACAAACAAGAAACGGAGGGTGATTATGGCTGAAAAGAGTACGTTTTTCAGTTACAAGGGAAAACCGCTCGTAAGATGCGGCGACGTAATTTATTACGGTGACATGAAAGACAAGTTCGTTGTAAAGCTGGAGATAAAATCAAAGCAGAATTCGGGAGATTTAGAGATCGCAGATAAGGTCTTTGTAAAGCTTATGAGTACTGACCCTGATATAAGTCAGAGAAAAGCTATCATTAAAACAGGTGAAAAGCCAAACCTGTTCCTTGCGCTTGACCTCGGATGCGTATGGCTCCAGAAGTCCTTAAAAAATTCCTGACAGGTAAAAGATAAAAGTCCAATGCCTATCACTTTGGCAGCTCGTACTTTTACTGCAAAACTCATCTTACGGATGACTTCACGGCTTTGAAAAATATTATATCCGAAATTACGGGTACGGTGACTCATATGAGTTCTCCGTACCCGTTTTTTCTTTTGCCGCCCGTCACTTTATCTGATTTGTCACTTGTAAATCAATGGAATAAGGAGTATAATTATGGTTGTAAAACAGGTGATAAAAATTATTACCGCCTGCGCTTTCTATCAAAGGGGGTGTCATAATTTTGGAGGACATGATCGCTAAAATTGTCGAAATGGACAAGAAGGCACGCGATATGACAGACGAGGCTCAGCAAAATAAGCTCGATTATGAACAGCATATACTTCGTAAAAAAGAGCGTATCAAAAACGACTACCTCGAACGCGCCAAAAAGCGTATCGCGATCAACCAACAGTCCGCTCAGAAAAAAGCGGACGACTACATGAAGGTCATTGAAGAACGTGACAGCGCTATCATCAAAGAGCTTGAAAACACCTATGCAAAAAACGGTGACAAGTGGGTGGAAAGCATTGTCGCAGGAGTTACAGACGGCTAAAGGATCGGTGAGTTTTTATGTCTTCAAAATCTTCAAATGCAGTGCTTGCAAAAGCGCGCGCAATGTACGGAAGATCCCTGAAGGACAGTGACTACCGCCAGTTGGCTGAATGCAGGACCGTTCCCGAAATAGCTTCATACCTCAAAACAAGGACATCCTACGGCAAAGCGCTCGCAGGTCTTGTTGAGGGCGATATCCACAGAGGTCAGCTTGAACCCTTGCTGAAACAGGAGCTGTATCTTGATATATATTCTCTTTCAAGATATACCTCTGATAATTCAGTCGCTTTTTCGGATTTTATCATCTCAAAGATGGAAATAGAACAGATAATCCGATATCTGATGCTTCTCAACATCAACAAGCCTGAGGATTACGCTTATTCTATGCCGCTTTCACTTGATAAATTTGCGGATATAAGCTTCGGCAGGATAGCCAGGTCACGCTCCTATGACGATCTTCTTACTAACCTTCGCAGTACAAAGTATTTTTCCGTTCTCAAGGAATTCAGACCCCGTGAAAACGAAAAAATAAAGATCTCCGAGATCGAGCTTGCGCTCAATAAAAATAACTACGGTTCAGCCATTGAGGCAATGTCAAAGGCAAAGGGCAAGACCGAGCAAAAAGAGCTTAAAGATATTTTTATGGCAATGCTCGACTTTGAAAATCTTTCAAGAATTTTGCGTCTGAAAAAATATTACAGCTTTGAGCCTGAAAAAATAAAGGAAATGCTTCTCCCCTACGGAAAGCTCCCTAAAAAAGCTCTTGAAGAAATGTGCGATGCCGACAGCGCAAAGGACGTTCTGGAGCTTGCAAGGAATTCCTATATAGGAAAGCTGATGTCAAAGCTGCAATACAGCAGTCCAAATCAGATAACCGACGCTATGCGTAATATTTACTGTAAGCATCATCTGCGCCTTTCTCCGAACCCGACTATCGTTATGATATCCTATGTATATCTGAAGGAGATAGAGCTGCACAATATAGTAAATATAATCGAAGCAACACGCTACGGTCTGTCTGTTGACGAGAAGCTAAGGCTGCCCGTCAGATAATTATAAGGAGGTGATTTTTTGTCTGTTAAACCTGTAAAAGCCATAAGCATAATCGGAATGATGTCAGAGCTTGACAAGGTAGTGGATTTCTGCGGTGAGTCTGAGGTTTTCCAGCCCGATGACGCTATGTCGTTTTACTCCGATACAAAAAACTTCCTGCCGCTGAGCACAAAAAATCCTTACTCTGCTCCAATGCAGCAGCTGAAAAATTCCGCCGACCTTGCGGGCTTTAAGCTTGAATATACAGAATCTGAGCAAAAAAGCATCAGTACCGATGAAACGATAGAATATATCGCTTATTTCGTTTCCGAAACGGAATCTATGGTAAACAAAAAGCTTAAACTCGAACAGGATATCGACTCCTGCAAGAGAACTCTCGAACAGGTAGAACATTTTGCAGGCTGTGATATAGATTTCTCGCAGATAAATGACTGCCGTTTCATAACACCCAATTTCGGCCGTCTGCCAAAGGAAAGCTATGATAAACTCTCACAGTTCTCCGATAACCAGTTTGCGCTTTTCTTCCCGTTCACAAATGATGATACCCATTACTGGGGCGCATATTTCACTATACCCGAACAAAAAGAGGATATCGACCGTATATTCTCCTCTCTCTACTTTGAAAGGCTGGAGATTCCTCCGATATCAGGCACTCCCGATGATTACATGAAGAAGCTTGAAAAGGAGCTTGAAGGCTATGAAAATGAGCTTGAAGGTATCGAAAAGAAGATAGACAGCTTCTGGAAAAAGGAAAAAGACAAATGTCTTATGCACTACAGCAAGCTTGAAGAAATGGACGCATTCAATGAGATAAAGCGCCATGTCTACAAGTACCACAAGAACTTTATACTTGTGGGCTGGATACCGGCAGACAAAGAAAAATATTTCACAAAAGAGCTTGACAAAATAAAGAGTATAGAATACTCTCTCAGCGACGGCAAGGATGAATTAAAGCATTCTCCGCCTGTCATGCTCAAAAATCTGCCGTTCTTCCGTCTTTATGAATTCTATGTAAAGATGTACGGCATGCCCTGCTACAACGAAACAGACCCGACTATATTCGTCGCCATAACATATACGATATTCTTCGGAATAATGTTCGGCGACATGGGACAGGGCTTCATAGTAGCGCTTGCAGGCGCATTGATGTATAAGTTCAAGAAAATGGAAATAGGAAAAATACTCATCCCCTGCGGAATAGCAGGAATGGTATTCGGCTTCCTGTACGGCTCTGTGTTCGGCTTTGAGGAAGTACTCACTCCCGTACATCAGGCACTTTTCGGAACTAAAGGAAAGCTTATAGAGGTAATGGAGCCTGACTCGATAAACCTTATAATCTACGGTTCTGTAGTAATAGGCTTTGTAACCATAGCCTTTGCGATGATAACAAATATTTTCTCGTCACTGCGAAGGCGTGACATGGAAAGCGCACTTTTCGGCGCAAACGGTGTTGCCGGCTTCATACTTTATGTTTCGCTCGTTGTCGGACTTGTTTGTCAGATGTTCCTTAACATACCCGTTATGAACGGAATATATGT
>ONVG01000096.1 GCA_900321195.1 uncultured Eubacteriales bacterium | reverse complement strand
AGCAGATAGAATTTCCTTTATATCTGAGGTTAGATAATCAGGCTTTTATAAAATTCGATACCATTGCAAGCTTGCTCAATGTTTTTACATTCGGGTATAACATCCGCAACAAACGGCAAAGAAATTTCAGTAGCCCTCACAGTAGACGAAAACGGCAAATGGACAGATGGACTGACCTCTCACAGCGATCCCGATTATGATTATAATAACTGGTATGAGGAAGCTACCAAAGAACCCGAATACAAGGGTATGTATCACATCGGCGAAGACGGCAAGATCCGCCTTGAACCCGGTACATACGAGATCACCAGGATCCCTGTTTCAAGATATGAGTTTGTCGAAAACACATGGAAACTCGATAGTGATGACGATACGGTCTATGAAGGTCCTCACAGAACCGAAACAGAAAAAATGACAGTAACGATTCCTGCCGGCAAAACAGCAACAGTGCATTACTATGACAGAGTCGAATATTACGATAAATTCAGTCATGAAGATACAAAGATCAATAAATTCTACACGATTGACGACACAACAAAGAAAAATAAAACCGTCAAAGGTATCAGGATCGAAGACTATCACCGGAAAAACGGTGATACCGATGAAAACGGTATCATGAACGTCAAGGCAACAGACCTTACGATCTGCAAAATCATGTCGGACGGTTCGGAAATTAAAATGACCGATACCGAAAAAGCCTCTCTTACAGGAACGAATTTCATTGTTTCATATAAATATGATTCAACAAGCGGTGATGCGGAAAGTTTCGGGCATCAGGAAAATGCCAATGATAATGATTTCTCATATAACAATAGTGCAGAAGATGAAGACGAGCCTGGAAAATATCCGAGTATCGTGATAAAAAATGTACAAAGATACACAAATGGTGTTTATACCCTGACAGCAATTTATACGGAGCAAACTATCAATTTCACAACAACTTTCGACATCGTTTTCTCACAGAAATATTAAAAAAACGTCTGATTGGATATAACATAAATCAAAGAACATTTCTTTTTTAGAGCAATTTTTGATACAAAAAAATATATCTATTTTGATATTGAAGAACTCTTTACTTTTTTCAGCGTGATGATAAGATAGGATCTATAAAACTTATTCGTGAGGAGATTAAACGTAAATGTATACAGAGCAACAGCTCCAAATTCGGAAAACTGTTGCTCTTATCATTACTTGTTTTCAAAAAACATATTTCTCAATGTCTTGTTTGATTATGAAAAATAAACTGATGGCTTTTTCAGACCGATTGCTGCTCCGTAAAAGAGCTGTCATAGAGTCTGTTAATGACTTTTTGAAAAATATATGCCAAATTGAACATTCAAGGTGTTGCTCTATAGACAATTTTTTATTGCTCTTCTGGCTGCTTTAGTGGCTTATTCTTTTATACCCAAAAAGCCCTCTCTTAACCTTCCTAAACTCCCTGAGTCTATTTAATTTTCATCGAACTCACGTTGCACAATATTTGAAGTTCTGTAGTTCTTGTTTTATTATTCTGAAATTATGCTATAATTCAGTCCGAAATGTGAACAAGTCCCCCCGAAATTTAATGTTTTCGGGGGACTTGTTCATCAGGCTTTACCGAAGAATATTACACCGCCATCAAGTATATCTTCTTTTGTTGATGTCGTAGTTGAAAGCAGGCTGTAATATGTGATTTTCTTTTCGCTTATACTTCTGTCAAAGATAGAAACGCCGTTATAATATTTTTTTATTTCTAAAACACCATAAGCACTGAATGAATAAGAATCAAACTCATTTGTTGCAAAATAATATTTGTGACTGCCGGCAAATTCATTTTTGTAATTGTTGATGAAAGAATTCATATCAAGACCGTAATAGTGTTCCGAAACGTAATCATCGAAGTAACCGATAAGTGCGGTTTCATAGAGGTATTTTTCTGTTTTGTAACCTACTATACTCTGTTTTCTTCTGTTGGATACTTTCCTGTTGGGAAGATCAAGTCCGTTTGATATTTCGAGATATCTTCCCGTTACTTTTTGGAAATCTTCACTCAAATTATGGCTTTCTACAAAATATGACATTTCATCTATGGAAAATGTATTGTTTATATTGTCTAAAAATTCATTTTTACTGCTCGACATACTGTTGTAACTATTCAGTCTCTGAAAAAAGGTAGCAAAAAATTTCCCGATATGATATAATGCTGATAAGTGGGAGGTGAATAGAATGCCGGAAATAAGCAAATTTATCGAATATTTGATGAAACAAAATGCCGACCTTACAGCACAAGTAAAAAACTTAAATGAAACAATCGACAATCTTAACCAAACGATAAGAGAGTTAAGAGAGTAGCTTGCTCAAAATTCCGGTAACAGTTCCAAAATGCCGTCAAGTGATGGGCTGAAAAAGAAACCGTCCCCCAAGAGTCTGCGTGAAAAGAGCGGCAAAAAATCGGGCGGTCAAAAAGGGCATAAAGGAAACTGCCTGAATGTAACTTCACAGCCCGATGAAATAGAAAAGCATTATAATCCGGATTGTGCAGTATGCCCGCATCTTGAACAATGTATGGAAAAAGCTTGTGTAAAAGAGACCCGTCATGTAATAGATACAGTGGTACAAGTATAGGTTCGTGGGCTTTTGATAACTGGACAGGTAAACAGAAGATATACATAAAAGGCAGAAGCGAAGCGCCAATCGGATGGGACTCAGATTGGAACAGAGGCTGCTATGCAAAAATAGTCTGGAATGCATGACGATACAATAAAATACAAACAAAAACGGCTGTCTGCAAAACGGACAGCCGTTTTTGTGCCTGTAAAGTATATTTTCCCTGAGAATACAAATACTAATACCGAAAATTTGTATCAAAGGAGAATCATACTATGAAGGCAACAGGAATAGTCAGGCGCATTGACGACCTCGGACGTGTCGTCATACCGAAAGAAATACGCAGGACGCTGAGGATAAGAGAGGGCGACCCGCTGGAAATATATACAGAGTCCAACGGCGAAGTGATATTCAAGAAATATTCGCCGATAGGGGAGATGTCAGGCTTTGCGGAGCAGTATGCGGAGGTGCTGAGTAAAGTATCAAAGCAGGCTGTGCTGATAAGTGACTGCGACCGTATAGTAGCGGCGGCAGGAATACCGAAAAAGGAAGTCCTTGATAAAAAGATATCACCCATGATGGAGGAATATATGTCTGCACGAAAAAGCTTTATCGCAGGAAAAGGAGCAGGCTCATTCTGTCCTATAGATAATTCGGACAAGTATGCATCAATAATGTACCCTATAATTTCGGCAGGCGATGTTTCGGGCGCAGTAGTCATGCTTTTAAATGACCGAAATGCAATACCGACAGAAACCGAAAACAAGCTCATACAGGCGGCTGCTGCTTTTTTGGGGCGTCAGATGGAGGCGTAGCCGATAATATCCGCCGTCTTAATGGCGGCGGAATTTTTGCGCTTATTATCTTAACATAAATGGAAATCCATTTTTAAAATTTTATGGGTATATCAAAATTCAGCGAATTCAGGAAAGGGGTCCTGGGGAAAACCTTTTTTCGCAAGAAAAGGGTTTCCCCAGGTAAACTGCCGGACAAAATTGATTTCCGTATATCTTCACACGGGTACTATCTTTTTTTATCAAAAAATGTTATCATATTGTCGGGTGATAGTATGAATATTTACAGCGGTGATGATATCCGTACAATGCTTGCAAAGACCGACAGACCGATAATAATTTACGGTACGGGAAACGGTGCGGATAAGATAATGAACGGGTTTGAAATACTCGGTATAAAAGTATGCGGCTTTATGGCAAGTGACGGCTTTGTGCGTGACAGGAGCTTTCGCGGTTTTCATGTCATGCCGCTTTCTGAAATAGAGAGCCGATTTCCCGACCCTGTTATCATAATAGCCTTTGGCTCGCAAAGGGCGGAGGTTATAGAAAATATTTTGGCAATATCGAAAAAACACACAGTACTGTGCGCGGATGTTCCTGTGTACGGTGAGAATATCTTCGATAGTAGATTTTATGAAAAAAACATCAGGGATATAGAAAATACTTACTCCATGCTTTCGGATGATATCTCTAAACATACATTTGAAAATATTATAAGCTTTAAGCTCAGCGGCAGACTTGAATATCTTACAGAGTGCTTCTGCGAAAAGGATGAGGCATTCCGGAATATCCTGCGGCTCGGCAAAAATGAAAGTTATCTTGACTTAGGCGCATACAGGGGAGATACCATATCCGAATTTCTTGACTATACGGACGGAAGCTATTCGGATATTACCGCGCTTGAGCCTGACAGGAAAACATATAAAAAGCTGTGTGAATATGCAGGCGGCATGGAGAACACCAAGCTTTTCAACATGGGTATATGGTCGGAGGACTGCGATATGCATTTCAATAATTCTCTCGGAAGAGGTTCTTCGATACGCTCTGACGGTGAGCAGACACTTGCAGTCACCAAAATAGACACACTTTATAAAAAAAGACGTTTAACGTATCTGAAAGCTGATGTTGAGGGTGCGGAGGAGCAGATGATAAAGGGCGGTATCGATACATTAAGGCGGGACAAGCCTAAGCTGAACATTGCGCTCTATCACCGAAGTGAAGATATTTTCAAGCTTCCGCTCATGATAAAGAAGATACAGCCCGAATATAACATTTTCATGCGTCAGCATCCGCACATTCCCTCGTGGGACCTGAATCTTTATGCATGCTGAACATGAATATAAAAACAGGCATAAAATATCATGGGGGTGATATCGATGAATGCCTGTGAACTGACAGCCGCTGTAACGGCAATAGCAAATACGATAGCCTGCCGGCTTAATGATGATGAGATAGCTGTACTTTCTGCATTGCTCGTCCAGCTGGGAGATACTCTTGCGCTTATTGCTGTTCAAAGAGATGTGTGCTGTAAGAAAAAAGAATGATACTGTTGCAATTTACAGGTACGATGTCCGTGCCTGTTTTTGTTTTTTGAATAAATTGTCACATGAAGGCAAATTAGTATAAAAATTCAATGGACAAGTAAGCCAGACAGTGATATAATAAATTTGACGTGAAAGCAGAGGTTAAAATAATATTATTCATCATTCATCATTCATTGATTCCGGGGTGTTCGTATGAAAAAATTTATACTTGAATTTATGGATTATCTTCCGTTTTTAAAGGAAATTATAAAACGTGATTTTAAGAAAAAATATTACAGGTCGGTGCTCGGCGTTGCATGGTCAATGCTCAGCCCTTTGCTTATGATGATAGTCGTATCGATAGTTTTTTCTACGCTTTTCAGCAGGTCGATACAGTATTATCCCGCTTATTGGTTCAGCGGAAATATGATATTCAATTTCACATTTGAAGGCTCTAATCATGCAATGAACAGTATAACGTCAAATTCCTCTCTTATAAGAAAAATAAAAATACCGAAATATTTTTTCTGTATATCTACCGTTACACAGCAGTTCATAACTATGTGCATGTCGCTGATACCTTTCCTCGGAGTGTCTATAGTTATCGGCGTACCTTTCACTCCGTATATGCTGTTAGCTCCTGTTCCTATGCTTATGGCTTACTTCTTTGCACTCGGACTCGGTTTGTTCCTTTGCTCGTATGCTACGTTCCTGAGAGACCTCAGCTATATCTATAAAATAGTAAGAAGAGTGCTTCTCTATGTAACGCCTGTTTTCTATCCGATATCGATAGTTCCCGAGAGCTTCAGATTTTTGTGGTACCTTAACCCGATATGCATCTATCTTACGATATTCCGTAATCTTGCAATGGACGGTATAATGCCCTCCGAAAAGCTTCTTATTACAGGAAGCGTGTATGCTGTACTTATGATCGCTCTCGGCGCTGTTACATTCAAGGAAAATAGTAGGCAGCAGATAATCATTCTTCCTATCATATTCTTAGGCTTTGACGGTTCGACCGCAAAGATAATACTTTTTTTTGGAATA
>ONVG01000150.1 GCA_900321195.1 uncultured Eubacteriales bacterium | reverse complement strand
CGATGATTCTTCGGGTTCTTCAAAGCTCGGCTCTTTATATTCGCTCAGCCTTTCGACCTCGAATTCTTCCTTGTATTCAATAGCCGAATTATTAAGTCCTATTATAAACTTTGTATTGTCAAATTTATAGTCCTTATCGTCAAAGCTTATTTTAACGATGTAAAAATCAGGCTTCAGCCCTTCAAAAAAAGCTTTGCCTTCCCTGTCTGTCACCTTCTTTTTGCCGTTGAGCCTGACGGTTATACCATAAGCCGGACGCCCCTCCTTATCCTTGAATATAAATTCTGCTGTACCGTAGGCTATAGTATCGGCAGTCTTTACATTTGAGACATTATAGGCGTTATCTATTGCCCTGTATGCTATTTTAAGCGATGAGGAACCGTTTTTCCATGTATCAGTCCTGTATTTCAGACGGACTAACTTTGCATTCAGCTCTGTTATATCATAGCGGAAAACAGCCGTACCGTCCGAAAGCTCCCTTTTACCTGTGAATTCGTATGCATTCTCTGAAAGATAGTTTGCCGATATAAGCTCTGTCAGTCTGTCAGCATAAGAGTAATTCTGAACATCGCTGTTATATGCCGCAGCATAAAGTATGAAATCCTGTATTCCCGAGCTGTCCTTTGCGCTAAGCTCAAGATATACCCTGTTGTTTTCCGTATAAGTCTTTGAAGCAAGAACTGCAGGGGACTGACTTTCCACTAAAAACATAAACTCTCTTTTGAACGGCGCTGACAAACTTCCGTCAGCCTTCATCGTCCTTGCGGTTATCGTGTATCTGTATGTTCCGTCTGCTATGTCGGAAAAGAACTTTTCTATCTCCGCGCTGTTCGGTATCAGCCTTTCATAAGGACGGACAGTCTTATCCCTGTATGCGCTCACTGTTCCGAAATTATGAGAAAAAAGCTCTTTGCCGCTCTTATCACTTACAGAAACGGTAAGCTCATAAACATCACGCAGGAAATTTATATCGGGAAGTATGAAAGAATTGCCGTATGAATTGTTTTCCGCAGCATTCCTTACTGCATCTGACGAAAACATTATCATATCATTATGCTTTATCAGGTCACAGCTTTGATAATTCACACCGTTCTCCGCAGCGGCGCAAAGTACATTTTTCAGTCCGCTGATACTTGTTTTGAAATCATATTCCATATTGTCAAACGGGTCTATATCATTCGCTTTTCCGTAAAAGCACATAAAAGGCATACTCAGACTTTTAATTTCTTCCGTATCTCTTACAAAAACAAATCCGTCGATATAAAATCCGTTTTCAAATATATTCTTAATATTTTCGGCTTCATTCTTGTCAAGCTTTATTTTCAGATCTACGCGCTTATTTTCTCCTGAGCCTACGTTCACGCCTGCAACAGCGGTATTATCAACTATGAACCGTACCTTTGTATTGCCGCCGAACGAATAAGGTTTCAGTGTATTCAGTATTTTGCCGTCTTCGTCTGTCTTTGGCCTGTCCGTCTGCATGACATATGAAAAACGATATTTTCTTTCGGTATCCGATGTATTATGTATCACAAACGAAAATACATATTCTCCCGTCGTACCGTCACCCATTGAGCCTGACGGTATTCCGCCGTCTATGCCCGTTATATATGACTCCGCTCTGAGCGCATTTTCAAGGTTCACTGCTCCTCCGCCCTGCAGCCTCGGTGTTATATACATTTTTCCTCCCGAAGCGTTTTTTCCGTACCCTAAAGGCTCCGCAGTTTCCATAAGTATCGAGGACACATATTTGTTCTCGTTCATTAATATATTGTGCTTCACCTTACCGTCACGCATATTCTGAAGAATAACGGCGCATGCGCCGGTTACTCCTGCCGCTGACATTGATGTTCCGCTGTAAAAATCGTTTTTTCCGTCAGATGATGCCGAATAAACGCTGTCTCCGCAGGCAAGCACACGAGGTGAAAGTGTCAGTTTATCCGTCACTGCATATGATGTTGTCTCCGAAACGACAGTTTCTCCGTTTTCCTCGGATATTATTCCGTACACCTTTTCGCTTACAGTACCGCTCGGCTCCTGCTTAAAAAATTCCGCGCTCGAATTATCAAGCAATATAAACGGTATCTCGCCATCATTATCTTCAAGCGAATATTTTTCCTTTTTTTCATCATCTATAACAGCAAGCGCCTCCGCTTCATACATTTCCGCATTTTTATAGACTTTATCCGCGGCAAGACTTCCTCTTTGTATCACGACCAGTTTGTTCGCCGTATTTGCGCTCTTGAAATCCTCACGGCTGCCCTCGGCGTCAAGAAAAATATATTCAAGCGGTTTTTCAAGACCTTCAAGATGATATCCGAACTTATTTGATGAAATATCCCTGTAAAAAATATCATTGTCCTTTACCTTGAAATATTTCTTCTCATAAGCCTTATTGCCGACAGACGCCGCAGTTATAACTCCGTCTGTACCAGAAATATAATTTTCAGTCGAATAATCGATATCGTTCGTATTAATGGTATCACCGTATTCATGGCCGTTGAAGCTGCCGTTTCCTGCCGCGCACACGATACAAATACCGGTCTTTGCAGCTTTTTTCAGTGCTGTTTCATATATGCTGCGGATATCGCTTTCCCTGTATTCTCCAAAGCTTATATTGATAACATCGGAGCCAAGCTTAACTGCATCATCCAAAGCCGCAAGGACATATGACGGTCTTGTATATATCCTGCCGCTGACATCACGGCCTTCTGCGACCTTCATAAGAACAAGCTGTGAATCGTATGCAATGCCTTTATATTCATCGGCTCCGTCCCTGCCGTTATTGCCTGCCGCATATGCCGCTACTGCCGTTCCGTGTTCAAGCTCGGTATTAACGGTATTTGTCTTATCTCCTGCATAGTCGTATGCAAATGCTACCTTCTTGTTTACATAGAGCTGTAAATAAGACACGTTTTTATTTACATTGAATACTGCTGTATCCGTAAGACTGCTGAGCTGTTCCGCGTTAAGCGCCATGCTGTAAGGGTCGGCAGAAAAAGCTTCGTGATTCGTATTGAATTCGCTGTCTATAACGGATATCAGCACCCCTTTTCCCGTCATTCCCATATCATAGGCTTTATCTGCGCCTATTACCTCTCTGAATGCCGATGAAAGCTTTGACGATGTAGATATATTATAGGTATCATCCGTTATATCAATTATATCCGTTATATCCGTTTTGCTCTGTTCATTGCCGTTTTCTTCGTCCTGCTGCTCTGATATATAGTCATCCTCACCTACATAGAAATAATCCGTCTTATCAGAAACAGTTACCCTGTACACTCCGTTTATGCTCTCTATCCTGCTTTTTGCTTTGCGCGGCGCTCTTACTGTAAAGCCGTTTATAACAGCAGAAAAGGTCTTGCAGTTATTCATATCTGCGTCCGAAACAATTCTCTGTACGCTTGCCTTTACTATAGCCTGATTTCTCTTTATGGCGTCACAGTAATATTTTCCGTCCCCTGAAAGTATAAGCTCCTTTACACTTTTATACTTTCCGTTTGAAGCTATAACCGTATCGATAAGAGAATCACTTTTAAGCTCAACTATAAATGTTGTCATATCATTATTGGATTCATTAGGTATATTTATCGGCCTTTTGCCGTCATTATCACGGTCAACTATTATCTGCTCCGCCTTGTCAACCGTTTCGCCTTTATTTGTATTTCTATTTGTCAGTTCTGAATTTGCTATAGGTATAATGAATACTGCTGCAATAAGAAGCAGTGCAAGTATTGTTGAAAAAATTCCCCTTTTCATTTTCTACACTCCTTGAATACGAATCCGGCGGAATATCATATCATCATTTTCATACTATGATTTTATCATTTCACAGGCTTAAAGTCAACACAGGCGCTAAGATACATCAGCCAAAAAAGCCGGCAGCAGAACAAGACAAAATGTCCTGCTCCGCTGCCGGCTTTTCTATTATTCCTGTTTTTAAGAGTATTTATGAATTTATAACAAAGCTTCCGTCCTTGAAATCGCATGTCAGCTTGCCGCCTGCTTTTACAGTGCCTTCAAGCATCTTTTCGGAAACAGCATCCTCTATCTTTGACTGTATCGCTCTTTTCAGCGGTCTTGCGCCGTAAACCTCGTCAAAGCCTGCGTCTGCAACAGCCTTTA
>ONVG01000104.1 GCA_900321195.1 uncultured Eubacteriales bacterium | reverse complement strand
GAGCATATCTTGCGACAAGAGGAAAGCTTTCATCATTCGCAAAGGCTGTATCGGGCTGTATCAGGATAAGGGCAAAGGCTACTATAGTAAGCCTGCTTCAGTATGTGGGAATAATCATAGGAATGATACTCATAACTCTTATAAGCTTTGTTTCGGGCTTTGAGATGTTAGGATTTTTCGAGATACTCATATTCATAGGGTTCTGGGCTGTGACATCGGTAATAGTTACCCTTATAAAAAAATAATATAAAGGAAAAAGGAATGACTTAAATGAAAGCAGCACCGTCACTTTTATCGTGTGACTTTTCAAAAATGGGAGAGGAAACCGTAAGAATAGACAAGGCAGGGGCAGACTTTGTACATCTTGATGTAATGGACGGACATTTTGTACCCAATATCACAATAGGTCCGGCTATAATATCATCTCTGAGAAAATATACAAAGCTTCCCTTTGACGTACATCTTATGATAGAGCATCCGCTCGATTATATCGATGCATTTGCAGACGCAGGCGCGGATATAATAACCTTCCATATCGAATCAGATTCGGACGCAGAAAAGACGATAGATAAGATACTTTCAAGGGGAATAAAGGCAGGGCTTGTAATAAAGCCGGCAACACCTGCGGAGGCTGTTTTCCCGTATCTTGACAAGCTTTACATGGTACTTGTTATGACTGTAGAGCCCGGCTTCGGCGGACAGTCCTTTATGGCGGACATGCTCCCGAAGGTAAGCGCAATAAAAGCTGAGTGCCTTAAAAGAGGACTTGATGTGCTTGTTGAGGTAGACGGAGGCGTTTCTGAAAAGAATGCGGGACTTTGCGCTGATGCAGGAGTCGATATATGTGTTTCAGGCTCGACTGTATTCAAATCAGCCGACATGGCAAAAACTATAGCCGAATTAAAGGTCAATTCATAATGTTGCTCAATGCAGTGTACGCTTTTTTTGTACACTGCATTTTTTGTGTATGCTATGATCAATTCTTAATTGACTTTATCAGAAGTATATAGTAAAATATATTAAAATAATAAAAAGAGGAGTGCAAGGATATTATGGAACCTAAATATAAAAGAGTGCTTTTGAAGCTTAGCGGTGAGTCACTTGCGGGAGAACAAAAGCATGGTATCGACTTTGATACAGTCCTCAAATTCTGTGAGCCGATAAAAACACTTAATGATATGGGTGTAGAGGTAGCTATAGTAGTTGGCGGCGGAAACTTCTGGAGAGGACGTTCAAGCGGCAAAATGGACAGGACAAGAGCCGACCATATGGGTATGCTTGCAACTGTTATAAATGCTTTGGGTGTGTGTGATGCGCTTGAACAGCTCGGTCTTGAAGTAAGAGTTCAGACAGCTATAGCTATGCAGCAGGTAGCAGAGCCTTATATAAGAAACAGGGCAATAAGACATCTTGAAAAGGGCAGAATACTTGTTTTCGGCTGCGGTACGGGAAATCCCTTCTTCTCAACGGACACTGCGGCAGCACTCAGAGCTGCTGAGATAGAGGCTGACATAATATTAAAGGCTACTATGGTAGACGGCGTTTATGACAGCGACCCCAAAACAAATCCCGATGCAAAAAAATATGACAGGATATCCTTCAATGAGGTACTTCAGAATGACCTTAAAGTAATGGACAGCACGGCAGCCGCTATATGCAAGGACAACAACCTTCCTATAATGGTATTCAGTCTTGAAGACCCCAATAATATCGTTGCGGCAGTCTGCGGAGAAAATGTCGGAACTATAGTTGACCAGTAATAAAATAAATTCAAATAACGGAGGACACCATTATGAACACTGTAATAAAAAACACCGAAGACAAAATGCAGAAGTCTGTAGCGCACTTTGACAAGGAGCTTTCCGAGATACGTGCAGGCAGAGCTAATGCCGCCGTACTCGACAAGGTAAGAGTCGATTATTACGGCTCACCGATGCCCGTAAATCAGCTTGCTTCAATATCGGCAGTAGAGGCAAGAACACTCGTTATCCAGCCCTATGACGTATCTGCACTCAAAGGTATCGAAAAGGCTATACAGAAGTCAGATATAGGCATAAATCCTCAGAATGACGGTAAAGTTATACGCATGATATTCCCGCCGCTCACAGAGGAACGCCGTAAAGAGATAGTCAAGGAAGTAGCCATGATGAACGAGGAAGCAAAGATAGCTCTTCGCTCGATAAGACGTGAGGGTATGGAAAAATTAAAGGCTCTCAAGAAAAAGAGCGAGATAACAGAGGACGACTTTAAAAACGGTGAGAAGAAAATACAGGATATAACCGACAAATATATAAAGAATATTGACAAAATCACCGAGAAGAAGCAGAAACAGATAATGGAGATCTGATAATACTCAAAGCTCAAAGCTGCGGTTCGGGACCTTGTACATCGGGGTCTTGGGCTTTGACTTTGAGCTTTGAACTATTTCAAGAGGTGCAGGCTATGAAAAAAGAAAAGCAGGAGCTTTATATACCCGAACATGTGGGAATAATAATGGATGGAAACGGAAGATGGGCTAAGAAAAGAGGGCTTCCGCGTCCTATCGGTCATACCTACGGTGCGCAGACATTCAGAAAAATAACAAGATATATCAGCAGCCGAGGTGTAAAGTACCTGACACTGTATGCATTTTCAACAGAGAACTGGAAGCGTCCTCTGGAAGAGGTCAATGCAATAATAAAAATATTCCGTCAGTATCTTATGGATGCGCTGACAGATTTTCGTGATGATGATATAAAAGTTAGATTTATCGGAGACACATCAGCCTTTGATGAAAACATGAAAAAACTCATAAGAGAGACCGAGGAAATATCCGAGAAAAGACAGGGTATGGTTCTTAATATAGCAGTGAATTACGGCGGCAGAGATGAGATACTGCGGGCAGTAAAACAGCTTTGCGCAGAAGTCAAGGAAAATAAACTGTCATTGAATGATATTACAGAGCAGGATATTTCCGCAAGACTTTATACCGCAGGACAGCCCGACCCTGACCTTATAATAAGAACGGGTGCTGAACACAGGCTCAGCAATTTCCTTCTTTATCAGGCGGCGTATTCGGAGTTCTATTCAACTGACGTGTTATGGCCTGATTTCAAGAAGGATGATTTTGAAAAAGCTATACTTGAGTTCAATAAAAGAAGCCGAAGGTTCGGGGGTGTGTGAATGCTTAAACGAATACTGACGGCTGCAGTAGGTGTACCGCTTGTTCTTGCCGTTGTGTTTTTCAGCTCATCACTGCCGATACTTATAGATATAGCTATGGCTATAGTCTGCTCTGTTTCTGTCGGTGAATTTGCCTGCGCTACGAAAACACTAAAGCAGTATCATCTCAGCATACCGAGCATTTTTTTTGCAATAGCCTATCCCATGCTTATGTCATACGGATACGGCTTTATGCTGCTGTATGCTTATGCAGCCTTCATGCTTTCAATGACAATACTTTTCCATAAAAAAATAACCTTCAAGGATTTTGCATATATTTTTAGTATGACGGTAGTAATAACACTTTTTGCGTCTACTATCGTTTCGATGAAAAACAGAGATACGGCACATGTAGCCTTTTATTTCATACTTTCTCTCGGTCTGCCGTGGCTTGCGGATATAGGCGCATATTTCACAGGGAGCTTTATCGGTAAGCATAAGCTTTGTCCTAACATCAGTCCTAAAAAGACCATAGAGGGCGCAGTCGGCGGAACCATAGTATGTATGTGTGCAACATGTCTGCTTGCGTGGATATTCACAGCCTTTTTTTACGGCGGCAAAACGGAAGTCAATTATATCTCGCTTTTGGTGCTTGCGTTTATCGGCTCACAGTTCTCCATACTCGGAGACCTGAGCTTTTCGCTTGTCAAGCGTACATTCAATATAAAGGACTACGGCTATATCTTTCCCGGACACGGCGGCATGTTAGACCGTTTTGACAGTGTTATATTCGTTTCACCACTCATACTGACATACATTTCATATTTCCCGATACTTCTAAACGCATAACCGGCGGAGTGCCTCCGCGGTCGATTCGCGGCGGAGTGCCTCCGCAGTCAATTCGCGGAGTCGCTCACTCCGTTACGCTCTGATAATCATGGGATAGTTTATCCACGCGCAGGACGGCACAGCATTATCTTTCTTTTTCCGCCGTCACAAGCCTTACGGCTTGCTTTACGGCTGCTCCACTTAATGAACAGGTCTTGTTCTTCTTTTTAAGTAAGCTGTGCCTGTTTATTCAGAGCTGAATTATTTATGAGTGTGGAGTGTGGAGTTAGGAGTGTGGAATTGTTTTGACCGAATTATCTTTGAGTTTTTAACAGCGCAGGTATTATGCCGTGTGAATAAAGTTTCGGTCTGCAATCAGAGCGGACCGGCAGCTTGCCGGCGGAGTGCCTCCGCAGAAAGGTGTGGAACAGGATGACAAAAAATATTTCGCTTTTGGGTTCAACGGGTTCTATAGGAGTTCAGACACTTGATGTTGCGGAAATGCATGGTATAAGGGTATCAGCACTTACTGCAAATAAAAGTGTAAAACTTATTGAGGAACAGGCAAGAAAATTCAGGCCTGATATGGTTGCAATGCTTGACCGTGAAGCAGCTTTAAAACTAAAAATTGCACTCTCAGATACGGATATAAGCGTGTATGAGGGTGAGGCAGGTATAAAGGCGGCTGCTGAGTACGAAAAATCTGACACTGTTGTGAACGCTATAGTCGGTGTTGCAGGACTTCTTCCTACACTCTCGGCAATAAAGGCAGGAAAGAATATTGCTCTTGCAAACAAGGAAACTCTCGTTGCAGGCGGCAGTATCGTTACTGCGGCGGCAAAACAGTATGGTGTAAAGATATATCCTGTTGACAGTGAGCATTCGGCTATATTCCAGTGCCTTGAATGCAGTCAGGGACGTTTTGTTAAAAAGCTGATACTTACCGCATCGGGCGGCTCCTTCTTCGGAAAGACAAGAAAAGAGCTTGAAAATGTTACTGTTGAGCAGGCTTTGAAGCATCCTAACTGGAGCATGGGTAAAAAAATAACCATAGACTCTGCTACAATGATGAACAAGGGACTTGAAGTAATAGAAGCATCATGGCTTTTCGGAGTTCCCGATGAAAAGATAGATGTTCTCATACACCGTCAGAGCATAATACATTCTATGGTACAGTTTGATGATAATGCAGTCATAGCACAGCTCGGAACTGCCGATATGAGAATACCTATACAATATGCACTGACCTATCCCGAAAGGCTTCCGTCACCCGCAAGTGAGCTTGACCTTGCAGAAATAGCCGAGCTTACATTCTCAAAGCCCGACTATGATACATTCGAGTGCCTTGCAATATGCAGGGAAGCTCTCAGAAAGGGCGGACTTTATCCGGCTATAGCCAACGCTGCTAATGAAGCGGCTGTACAGCTTTTCCTTGAAGGGAAAACAGGCTTTTTGCAGATAGGTGAGCTCGTCGGAAAGGCGGTATCTGATTTTAAAGGCAGTGACAGCTTAACTCTTGATGATATAATACAAGCGGACAAAGAAACAAGGAAAAAGATTTTGGTTTGATTTGGAGA
>ONVG01000020.1 GCA_900321195.1 uncultured Eubacteriales bacterium | reverse complement strand
GGCTACTATCTCGCTGTCGCCGTGTTCACCGATTATAAATGCGTGTACGCTTCGGCTGTCAACACCGAGATGCTCGCCAAGAAGATATTTAAGTCTTGCGGTATCAAGCACCGTACCCGAACCGAATACTCTGTTGCTGGGATATCCGCTGAGCTTCAATGCGGCATAGGTAAGTATGTCTACAGGATTTGCAACTATAAGAAGTATAGCATTCTTGTTTCTTTTTGCTATTTCGGGGATTATGGACTTAAATATACCCACATTCTTATGAACAAGGTCAAGTCTTGTTTCACCCGGCTTCTGTCCTGCTCCGGCTGTAACGATTATCAATGATGCGTTTGTAACATCATCATAATCACCTGCATAAAGCTTCATCGGCTTTGCAAAAGGAAGTCCGTGACTTATATCAAGCGCTTCACCCTCTGCCTTGTTCTTGTCTGCATCTATGAGAACTATCTCGGAAAACAGTCCGCTTTCCATAAGAGCAAATGCAGATGCCGAGCCTACAAAGCCGCAGCCTACTATGGCTGCCTTCATGTTATTCAATACTACCATAAAATTCTCTCTCCTTATTTATTTATTTATAATTATTTTACACTTTTATTCAGAATTTATCTGTTGTCTTGGCAACAAATTATAAATTTTCCCGTGATTATCAGAATATATAGCTTGCGCCGCGGCGGAGTGCCTCCGCTGTCAATTACGTTCTCGCGCGGCGGAGTGCCTCCGCTGTCAATTCGCGTTGCCGCTCGCTCCGCTCCGCTCTGATTGCAGACCGAACATTTTATTCACGCGGTGCAAGCTATATATCAGGTGCGGTAAAGCTTGATAAAAAAGGAACTTGTAAATTTTGATACAATAGCCGTAAAGCGCACCGCAAGGGGCGTGTCGGCGGATGTAGGAAACCGGCGCCGTGCGCCGCCGCACCGGATGTGCGTGCATAGCAGTAGAAATTAATGTAAAGTAAGCGCGTTTTACCGCGCGAGAACGTAATTGACACCGGAGGCACTCCGGCGGTGGTTGAAAAGACTTGAATTTATTGAAATATAATGATATGATATAGATGTTGATGACGGGCAAAAAACAATGTCCGCAAAAACACACAGACGTACCTTATCCCAAAGCACTCTGCAAAGGGAAAGATAACATCAAATAAAGGAGCATAAGTATGAAGAACACTGTTTCAACGCTGTTGGAGCAGAAGCTATCGGGTGATAAAATAACGATGCTTACTGCATACGACTACACAACAGCAAGAATTATCGATGAATGCGGAGTAAACGCTATACTTGTAGGCGACTCTCTCGGTATGGTGATGCTCGGCTATGAAAACACTCTGCCCGTTACAATGGAGGATATGATACATCATACAGCCGCCGTTGTAAGAGGAACAAAAAACGCTTTTGTCGTTGCCGATATGCCGTTCATGTCATATCAGACAAGCGTTTATGACGCTGTACTCAATGCCGGAAGGCTTATAAAAGAGGGCGGCGCCAATGCCGTAAAGTTAGAGGGCGGCGCAGAGGTATGTGAGCAGATAAATGCTATAGTCAGCGCATCTGTCCCTGTTGTAGCTCATTTAGGTCTTACACCTCAGTCTGTCAATGCCTTCGGCGGCTTTAAGGTACAGGGCAAAAGCGCCGACAAAGCCAAAAAAATAATCGAGGATGCTCTGAAAATACAGGATGCAGGCGCATGTGCCGTTGTGCTTGAGGGAATACCCGCAAAGTTAGCGCAGATAATAACAGACAGGCTTGCAATACCCACTATCGGCATAGGCGCAGGAAACGGCTGTGACGGTCAGGTGCTTGTATATCAGGATATGCTCGGACTTACAACAGACCATATCCCGAAATTCGTAAAGCAGTTCGCACATGTAAGAAAAGAAATGGAAAACGGTATAAAAGAATATATCCGTGAAACAAAATCGGGAGAATTCCCGTCTGAAGAACACACATACAGCATTCCGGATGAAGTGCTGGCACAGATTGACTTGGAGGAATAAAAAATGAAGATAGTAAAAACAATAAAAGAAGTTCGCGCTCAGGTCGCAGAATGGAGAAAACAGGGACTTACAGTAGGTCTTGTTCCTACAATGGGATATCTCCATGAGGGTCATGCAAGCCTTATTGAGCGCTCAGTAAAGGAAAATGACAGGACTGTAGTATCAGACTTTGTAAACCCTATGCAGTTCGGTCCCACAGAGGATCTGCAAACATATCCCCGTGACTTGCAGCATGATGCTATGCTCGTTGAACAGTACGGCGGAGATATTATCTTCAATCCTGAGCCGGAAGAAATGTATAAAGACGGATTTTCTTCATTTGTCGATATGACAGTTCTCACTCAGGAGCTTTGCGGTCTGAGCCGTCCGGTACATTTCAGGGGCGTCTGCACAGTCGTTACAAAGCTTTTCAATATAGTAAAGCCTGACAATGCATATTTCGGCAAAAAGGATGCACAGCAGCTGGCTGTTATAAAGCACATGGTCGAGGATCTTAACATGGACATAAAAATAACAGGCTGTCCGATAGTAAGAGAAAGCGACGGACTTGCAAAAAGCTCCAGAAATACATATCTTTCCGAAAAGGAGCGTCAGGCAGCATTAGTGCTTTCAAGGTCGATAGACTTGGGAAAGAATATGGTAAAAAACGGTGAAAAGGACTGCGCGGCTGTAATAAAAGCAATGACAGACCTCATAAATTCCGAACCGCTCGCAAGGATAGACTATGTAAAGATAGTGGACGAAAAAACAATGCAGCAGATACCGGCGCTTGACCGTCCTGCGCTTTGTGCAATAGCTGTATATATAGGCACAACAAGACTTATAGACAATTTCTTCACCGAAGATATATAAAGGAGGGACTATATGCTGATATCAGTGCTTAAAAGCAAGATACACCGCGCTGTTATAACACAGGCAGAGCTTAATTATGTCGGCAGCATAACCATTGACAAGGCTCTTATGAAAGCCGCAGGCATATATGAATATGAAAGGGTACATGTCGTAAACATAAACAGCGGCAGCCGCATAGAAACTTATGTTATCGCAGGTGAGGAAAACAGCGGAGTTATATGTCTTAACGGCGCAGCGGCACGTTCGGGTCAGAAGGGCGACACGATAATAATAATGTCATACGCCGATATGACTCCCGAAGAGCTTCGCACACATTCCCCGAAGGTCGTCATGGTAGACGGCAGCAACAAGCTCGTTCAGATAATAAACTATGAAAAACACGGAGAATTTTTCCCGTCCGAAAACTGAATATACAAAAAAACACGGCCGTAAATGACCGTGTTTTTTGTTTTTATATCGTTGTATCAAATACCAGAGTACCATTGCTGTCCTTTACTACAAGCTCAACAGCGAAATCTGCAAGATCATTTTCCTGCTGTTTTGATTTGAGCTGCGACCTTATAATTGTCTTGTAGGTTTCAAAGGACTGTTCAAGCGTCTGAGTCATATTGATGCGTGCCTCTTCGCTTTGCGACGACATATCGAGCGACTTTACTACTATTTCAAGAGCAAGCGTGTTGTCGTCAACAAGATAGAATTTTATATCCGCTTCATCTCCCGAATACTGCTTTGCATATTTTTGAAGCACCTCTTCACCGCCGCTTTTTTCGATATAATCTCTGAGAGTGCGCTTTGCGGCAGGCGCTGTTTCTGCCTGACTTGCCGCTGTGCTGTTATCGGCAGGCGGTACAGCCGGACTTGTCTGAACATTGCTCTCTAAAAGCCTTGACAGCTCCTTTTGTATGTCATTATCCGACACAGGCTCGGAGGGCGCCGAAGACCTGTATTTATTAAGCTCCTCCATCGCTTCCGATATATCAAACATGCTTGACTCCTTACTGCTCTCCTGAGCTTCCTCTTTGCTTGTCTGTGTAGTTTCCGTAACGCTTGACTGCTTATCCTCTTCAGATACCTCAGATACGGTTGAGCTTTCTGATATTTCCGACTTCACTTCGCTGCTTGAAGAAACAGGCGCAGCCGAAGCTTTGCTGCCGTCAGCCGAACTGTTCTCATTTTTTCCTGAACCGCAGGCTGTCATTATTGACACGGCAGTCAATAACGATATAACTATTGCCGATACCCTGAATGCTCTTTTCATAAAAAATTGCCTCCTTTAACATGTCATTCGTTTTCTGCTGTATAATATTCTTCTCTTGATTTTGAGCCGTTGTCAAAAGAGTCCTCAAATATAATATTGTCCTCACTGTCGATATATCTTACCAGAACTCTTATATCATCATTGTCTATACATTCTTCGAGATCATATACAAAGCTCATAAATGTATCTTTACTTTCGCTTACACTTCCGGAGATATTCTTTTTGAATTCCTCGATACCGCCCGAAGTAAGCGTCTGAATTATTTTGGTCTGAAAAACAAGCGTGTTCCCGTTCTCTATATATACGGTCTTTTCAGTGCCTTCATCCGCGATTGCCGCTATCTTTTCTATTACCTCCTTTGTTGAGTCGGCATCAAAATATTCTTCAAGCGTTTTAAAAAGCTTTTCGTTGTTTATGCTGAATTCTATCCTGCTCGTTTCGCTCACATTTGACTCGATAAATATCGGCGCGGATGAATCAGGCTCGCTTTCACCTAAAGCCTTTGTTCTGCTCATAACATTTGATACACGGCTTGCATGTATTATTTCCTCTGTTCCTTCCTTTTCGGTCCTGCTGCAATCTGCAAATATCACTATGACCAATGCAGTAAGCAAAAGTATCAATATCTTTGCTGCCTTCAACTTTAAAACTCCTTTTATTCCTCAATAAATCTGAAATCCGTCACATCAAATAATCCTCTGTCCGTAATACGTATCTCAGGTATTACAGGCAGCGCTGCGAATGACAGCGTTATAAACGGGTCTATATCTTTATCTACTCCAAGCTCATACGCTTTCTTTATTATATCGTCAAGCATCGGAATAAATTCATCTGCGCTTATGGTACTCATAAGTCCGCCAAATTCAAGCGGCAGAGAGCCTGCGACTTTCCCGTCACATATTATCGTATAGCCGCCGTTTATTTTTTTGAGCTGTTCAACAGCCTTATGCATGTCACTGTCATTATCTCCGATAACTATTATATTATGTGAGTCATGCGCTACTGTAGTTGCCACTGCGCCGTGACTCAGACCATAGCCTGTTATGTATGCACATGCACAATTTCCCGTTGAATGATGTCTTTCGATAACGGCTATCTTGCGGACAGAGCCGTTTTTTAAATTTTCGGTTATCTGCTCATGAGTCATAATAAGCTTTTTTGTGATTATCTGATTTTTTACAAGTTCTATTACCGGATATATCTCCCTTTCGGGTATATCAAAAGCATCATCTGCAAGAGGCGCAGGATTTACCGAATGCATAAGTCCGGTGTTGTAGCGCATCATTTTCTTTTCCTTTATCTCAGGCTCGGTTATATTTTTGAACTGAACGCCATCTTTGTAAACATCGGCTATCTCAACATCCTCAAGGCTGTCAAGCACGACGATATCCGCCTTATATCCGCAGGCAACTGCGCCTGTATCTTTAAGTCCGTATATTCTTGCGGCGTTTATCGTTGCCATCTGAAAAGCCTTTGCAGGTTCAAGTCCGAGAGATATTGCCTTTTTGATATTGCTTCTTATAGTGCCCTCTCTGCGTATATCGGCAAGATGCTTGTCGTCCGTACAGAATGCAAGAGCTGACGTATCTATGCCGCTTTCCACAACTCCTTTGATTATAGCTTCAAGATCCTTGCATGCCGAGCCTTCGCGCACAAGTACGGCAATACCGCATCTCAGCTTTTCAAGAGCTTCATCAAATGTAACGCTTTCATGGTCTGTATTTATTCCCGCGCATGCGTATGCATTGAGCTTTTTGCCGCTGTACATAGGCGCATGACCGTCGATTATCATACCGGAAAATTCCTTTATCTTTTCGGACACTGTCCTGTCATTATTTATAACTCCCTCAGCATTCATCATTTCTCCGAGACCGAGTACTTCAGGCTCATTCATAAACAATCTGAGCTGACGCGCATCAAGCACAGCTCCCGAATGCTCAAATTCCGTACACGGAACACATGACGGCAGCATTATATAATAATTCACGGGACATTCATCAGCCGCATTAAGAATATCTATCAGCGCATCTGCGCCGCCGACATTTACTATCTCGTGAGGGTCGGTTATTATCGTTGAAGTACCGTGTCTAAGCTCCTCAACGGAATACACCTGCGGCGTGACCATTGATGACTCGACATGTACATGCGAGTTTATAAAGCCGGGCACAACATATCTTCCTTCGAGGTCTTTTTCCTCTTTGCCTTTATATTCACCGATCCCTGCAATACGTCCTTCGGCTATCCCGATATCGCCGTCAATTATTTCTCCCGTAAACACATTCAGTACACGGCAGTTTTTCAGCACGATATCACAGGGCTCACGGCCTGACGCTGCATTTATCAGTCTTTTTGAGTACATTTTTTCCTTCTCCCCTTTTTTATGCAGTGTATAGAGCTATACATAATTATTATACACTTTTTTCGTACATTATCAAGTATTATTCAGCACACATTATAAAAAATGTGTTTATCCGGGTGTTGAAATATGTTTTTTTGTGTGTTATAATGGGTATACTAAATCTGAAAGGAATGATAAGAATGGCACAGGTAACAAAGGACACTATTATAGGAGATATCCTTGAGATAGACGAAACAACTGCTCCCATATTCCTCTCTATAGGAATGCACTGTCTCGGCTGTCCCGCTTCAAGAGGCGAAACCATCGAACAGGCTTGTATGGTTCACGGTGTTGACGCTGATGAACTCGTTTCAAAAATAAACGAGCATATCAAGGATAAATAAGCTTCGGAGGTTTTTTTGTGAGTCGGAATACATTGTTTGAGCTTGACGAACGCCTTGCATTATGCGCGTCATTTGTAAGGGAAAATTCAAGGTTAGCTGACGTTGGTACCGACCACGCCTTTCTTCCGGTCAAGCTTGCTGCCGAAGGGAAGATACTCTCTGCCGTTGCAAGCGATGTGAGAACAGGTCCGCTTAAAAATGCAGAGTCAAACATCCGCCTTTACGGTGTTGAAGATAAAGTCAGGGCTGTACTTTCCGACGGCCTTGATGATATCTCTCCCGAACTTGCGGATGATATCGTTATCGCCGGAATGGGCGGTGAGCTTATAGCTAATATCATCAAGAGAACGCAGTGGCTTTATGACGGCAGCAAAAGACTTATTTTGCAGCCTATGACACGCATGGAGTCGCTGCGTTTGTTTTTGTATCAGAACGGCTTTTGCATAGAACAGGAAAAGGCGTGTGTTTCGGGAAGAAAACATTATTCTGTGATGCTGTGCAGATATGACGGCGTTATCCGTGAGTGCGGCAAAAAAGAACAGTACATAGGCTCTCTCGGCGATGATAATTCCGAGGAAGCCGCAGGATATATAAACATGATAAAAACAAAGCTTAAACGCAAGGCTGACGGTCTTGAAAAATCAGGCAGGCTTGAAGAAGCCGCTTATTTCCGTTCAGTCATTCATGAAATAGACAATAACGGGAGGACACAATGACAAGCGTTAAGGAAATTTACGAATATATAAACAGCTTTGCGCCGTTTGACACGGCTATGAGCTTTGATAATGTCGGTATACTTGTCGGGGACAAAAACGCTCAGGGCGATAACATACTCGTGGCTCTCGATGCGACCAGAGCAGTTATAGATGAAGCTGTCAGAAAAAATATCGGGATAATAGTCACTCATCATCCTGTGATATTCCATCCGATAAGATCGCTTTCTTCCGACAGCATACCGTATCTTGCCGCAAAATACGGCATATCCATAATTTCAGCCCATACAAATCTCGATACAGCCGAAAACGGCGTTAATGATACGCTTGCGGTATCATCAGGCGTAAACATACAAAAGCGCTTTACCGAGGACTGTACGCTTATCGGTGAGCTTGAAAAAGAGGTCGGCTGCCGTGAATTTGCGGAGTCTATGAAAAATTCTCTCGGACTTAAAGGTCTGAGATTTACCGATACCGGCAGAAATATCAAAAAAATAACCGTCTCCTGTGGCGCAGGCGGCGAGGGCGTATTTTTAGCCGCAGAAAACGGCTGTGACGCCATTATCACAGGTGAGATAAAGCACCATCTTATAAATTTTGCAAACGACAATAATATCGCCGTATTCGATCTCGGTCATTTTCAGTCTGAGGATATGATAATACCTGTTCTCGTAAAAAAGCTGAATGATAAATTCCCCGATACGAAATTTGAGCAGGCTGAATCGAATTCTGACGGCGTACTATATCTTTCATAATATCCGGAGGATGTCATGGCACTTGACGGAGCATTTTTAAGACACATAAAAAAAGAACTTGAAGAAAATTTAATAAACAGCAAGGTGGATAAGATATATCAGCCGTCAAGGGACGGTCTTGTTATATCAATGCGCTCGCCCGAAGGAACAAAAAAGCTTCTCATTTCCGCAAGGGCTAACAGTCCGAGAATAAATATAACTGCGGAAAGTCCCGAAAATCCGAAAGTCCCGCCAATGCTTTGCATGCTTTTAAGAAAGCGTCTTTCCGGCGCAAGACTGAGGAGCATATCCCAGCCCGCTCTTGAAAGACTTCTTATGCTTGAATTCGAGGGAAAAAACGAACTGGGCGACACGGTGATGATGACACTTGCAGTAGAGATAATGGGACAGTACAGCAATATAGTTTTTATTGACGGCGAAGGAAATATAATCGATGCGGTAAAGCGTGTTGACCCGTCAATGTCATCACAGCGGCTTATACTTCCCGGAATAAAATACGCTCTCCCTCCAAAGCAGGAAAAGCTATGTATTTTAGACAGTGACGCCGATGATATCATCTCGGCTGTAAAAAGCCTGAATAAAAACATGCCTCTCTCAAAGGCTCTGCTCAGTGTTATGCAGGGCATCTCCCCTATCATCTGCCGTGAGCTTGAACATCTTACCGGTCACGGACGTGATGTATATTCAAAGGAGCTTGACGAGGAGGCTGTTTCACGGCTTAGATTTTTCCTGAAACGTCTGATAAACTCCGTAAGGGATATATCGGGCGAGCCATATATAATATACGATGAAAACAAAAAGCCTATAGACTTTACATTCGGCTATATCGAGCAGTACGGAAGCGGAAGGGCTTTCAGGGAATGCTCATCATTCTGTGAGCTTCTTGACAGATATTACTCGCGCCGTGACGCTGCCGAAACAGTAAAACAGCGCTCAAACGACCTCAATAAGCTGCTGAACAATATTGCCGCAAGACTGATAAAGAAAATATATATCCAGAATGATGAGCTTTCGGCATGCGCCGACAGGGAATATCTCAGGATATGCGGCGATATAATACAGGCTAATCTTTACAGGATACAAAAGGGCGCTGCAAGCCTTACGGCAGAAAATTTCTATGATGAAAGCATGTCCGAGATAACAATAAAGCTTGACCCTGCGCTTTCTCCTGCCGCAAACTCACAGAAATACTACAAGGGATATCAGAAGGCAAAAACAGCCGAACAGATACTCAAAATACAGATATCACAAGCCGAAGAAGAGCTTGACTATATATCGTCGGTACTCGACAGCCTTTCAAGAGCGGAAAGCGTAAGAGAACTCAACGAGATACGTCAGGAGCTTACCGAACAGGGATATATAAAGTCCGCATCAAAAAAGCAGAAGCCCGAAGCCGCACTTCCGCCGCTTGAATTTGTTTCCAGTACGGGATTCAGAATTCTTGTCGGCAGGAACAACAAGCAGAATGACAGGCTCACCATGAAGCAGGCCGCCAAAAACGACCTGTGGTTCCACGCAAAAGACATTCCCGGCTCGCATACCGTCATCATAACGAACGGTCAGCCCGTTGACGATGAAACAATAGCCTATGCCGCAGCTCTTGCCGCAGCTCACAGCAAGGCAAGAAATGCCGGAAAAGTTCCTGTTGACTATACAAGGATAAAATATGTCAGCAAGCCCAACGGCGCCAAGCCGGGAATGGTCATATACACCGAGCAGACGACTATATATGTCAGCCCGATATCAGTGTCCTGACGGCTATTATTATAAGCATTATGCCGCCTATACAGCCGGCGTACCGCATCCTGCCGCTTCTCAGCCTGCCACCTAAGATATATCCCGTGAGTGACAGAACGAATGTTACCGCGCCTATTATTCCTATTGCCAAAAACATATCCGCAGGTCTGACAGCGCCGAGAGAAACAGGCAGAGCTATACCCGATGCAAGCGCATCTATGCTCGTTGCGAAAGCAAGAAGAAAAAGCTCCTTTCTTCCGCCTGATGACTCTGCTGTTCTGTCACGTCCCGAATCGGCTATCATCTTTATTCCCAGAAAAAGAAGTATCACAAAAGCTATTATATGGTCAAAGCCCGAAAACATGCCGCTTCCGACCTTGCCTATGCTCCATCCCAGAAGCGGCATGAGCATCTGAAAAGCGCCGAAATAAAAAGCCGCCTCCAGCGCGTCCTTTGAACTGCCGCCGCTTTTTGTACCTCTTGCAAAAGAAGCCGCCATTGCATCGGCTGCAAGCGATGCTCCGAGTGCGGCTGCGGATATTATGTCCATATATTAAACCTCCCGTGCATTTTATATTAATCTATGCACGGGAGGTATTTTTTATTCTTTTATCTCTGTTTCTTCGCCTAACGTCAGCGAATAGATCACGCAGTTTTTTACGGGCATATCAAAAAGCTGTTCGGCTGCCTTTTTGTAAAGCACCAACTGCTTTTCGTATCTCCTGCCAAGCGCTTTTATATCCTGCTCCTTATCCGTCTTGTAATCAAGCACCGTTATACCGTCAGGCTCGAATATCAGACAGTCTATCGCGCCCTGCAATACTACCTTGTCATTGCAGGTATATTCTTCACTGACATCACTTGCGTCTATATATACGGTAAACTGATATTCCCTGAGTATCTTGTCCGCTTTCATGATGCGTGAAAAAATACTGCTTTTTGTAAATTCAGATATATTGTCAGCGCTTATCGCATTTGCCTGCTCGTCGGTGATATATCCTGCATCACGGACATTGATTATCTCATTTTCAGGCTCACTGACAAGCTTGCTGAAGTCGGCATACTGTAGGAAATTGTGCATTGCCGTACCTCTTGCCGCGCCTTTAAGCCCTTCCTCACGCATGAATGACGGCGGTATAACGCCTATCGGATAATATCCGCTCTTGCTGTGTGCAAGCGCAGACGCAGATACCTTTGACGGTATCTCAGTTCTTTGCGGCGCATGATATTTTTCATTGCAGCGCTCATTGATAAGCTCAAGGATATCATCATCCGTTACGGTCTCATCAAGCTTTTTCTTCTCCTGCTTTACATTCGGGGATGAAACGGCTCTGACATACTTCCAGCGTGAACGTGTGGGAATTATATCCGTATCCATTTCAATATCTTCCCTTAATCCAGACATATCGGGATGTACGAATGCGCACGAAAGAAGCCACTCCCTGAAGCTGTGCTGGTTTTCAACGCTGTAGTGAGATATTGCTCCGTCGGAAACATTGACATTCTGCACTATCGCGCAGATATCGGAATTGATATCAGGCTCCTTTTTCCTTGAGGATATGCTTATAACAGCGATAAGCTTTTCCTTTGCCCTCGTCATTGCAACATAAAGCACACGCATTTCTTCACTCTGCTCTTCTCTTGATTTGCAGTATTCGACTGCGCGGCTCTGAAGTGTGCCGTACCTTATCATATTTCCTGCGTCTGTCCGTTTAAGTCCGAGTCCCAGAACATTGTGGCAGGGTATTATATTCTTTGAGCTGTTTCCCTTTGCTCCGAGTCCTGCAAGTATGCATACGGGAAATTCAAGTCCCTTTGAATGATGTATCGTCATTATCCTTACGGAGTCAACAGGCATAGCATCCTGTACGCTTATATCAGTGCCGTTTTCTTCAAGGAATGCGGCATAGCGAACGAACTCTGTAAGACTTCTTCTTCCGCCGCTTTCATAGTCATTGATAAAGCCTGCTAATTTTTTGATGTTCCTTACCCTGATATCGCCGTTGTCCATAGCGCTGAACACGGCTTTAAAGCTTGTCTTTTCAAAGAAGTATTCAAGAACGCTTCCGACATTCATCGTTACGGAATATTTTCTTAGCTCCATGAAAAGTGAGAGAAAGTCTTTGCACTTTTTATTGAGTACAATATCCTTAGGAGCTTTATCCTCCGCGCAGGATATTATGCTGTGATATATTCTTTTTCTCGTATAGTCAACTCTCAGCTTTGCAAGGTCGTCGGGGTCAAAGCCGATAACAGGTGAAAGAAGTATGGAAAGCATAGGTATATCCTGAAGGGGATTGTCGATTATTTTCAGCATGGACAATGCCGTATTTACTTCATAGCAGTCAAAAAGGCTGTATGAGCTGTCAATATATGCAGGTATGCCGAGACTGTTCAGGACATCAAGGTATATCTTTCCGCTTGTAGAAAGATATCTCATAAGTATCGCAAAATCACCGTAGCTGACTGCTCTCTGCTCGCCGGAATCGGTTATCTGCTTTTTCTCGTCTATCATTTTGCGTATCATACCGGCAATATATATCGCCTCTTTTTCGGACTGCTTGGCTTCCTCCTCGTCATCGCTGTCCTCTCCGCTGTCCTTTATGTCAGTACTGCGTTTCGGGGTAGTGTCGAGTATGTGTATCTCTGTTTCGGCTTCGTCTGTTTCAGGATATGACGCTCCGAAAGTCAGCTTTTCATCATCATTATATTCAACATCGCCCACGCTCTCGGACATTATCGTGCCGAACACAAAATTCACGCTGTCTATTATTCCTTCACGGCTCCTGAAATTCTTGTCGAGTATTATTTTTGCTGGGAAATCAGGCGCATTCCTGTCATAAAGCTTTGACATTTTCCTGCGCTGCTTGAATATATCGGGAACGGCTTCACGGAAACGATAGATGCTCTGCTTTATATCGCCGACAACAAAAAGGTTCTTCTCATCCTTTGACAATGCGCGGAAAATGCATTCCTGTATATCATTGGTATCCTGATATTCGTCTACCATTATCCAGTCATATCTTTCAGACATGCTCTTTGCAAAATCAGTCTTTTCAATGCCGTTTTCAGTCCTCTTTACAAGGAGCTTTATCAGAAAATGCTCAAGGTCGGAAAAGTCAAGAACTCCCCTCTCCTTTTTAGCGTCAAGATATCTTTTTTCAAACTCTCCGAGTATTTCGCATATGCCGACAGCCGCAGGATAAAGTATCTCATTTGAAGCCCTGAATTCTTCATCCGTTATCTCAAAATATGAGCGAAGCTTTTTGTTTACCGAATCATCTATAGCATCAAAGTAATTTTTTAATCTTTCGCATACATCATCACTTACCTTGCGGTTCTTTGCTGTAGGTTTGCGGTACGAGTATTTTTCAAAGCTGTTTATACATCCGGCTGTTTCGATAAAGTCCTTTAGATACATAAGCTTGTTATAGCCGCACGATGCAGCCTTTGTCTTAAAATCATCAATGTATTCGTTTACTATCTCATCAGCATTATCAAAAAGAAAACGGATATATTCGATCTCAGATAAAGCAGCATTCATAAGTATGCCTGCAAAAGGAGTTTTTTCAAGCGGCACCTGCGGGTCATAGAACGCCGCCGAGCTTTCGAGCCAGTCCTGCGGGAACGGGTGTGATATACTGCTTTCGTAGACCTCAAGAAGTGCCTTTTCAAGCTCACTGTCAGATGAAGATGTGGAAAGCGCATCGCACAGCGCAAGAAAATTTTTGTCCCCCTCCTTATACTTTTCCTCTATCAGCTCGGAAAGAAGCTTCATTTTCATTATACGCTTTTCGCCCTCCGAGGCTATGCGGAAATCCTGGTCGATATCCAGCATATAGAAATTCTCTCTTATTATGCGGCTGCAAAAGCTGTGTATCGTGCAGATATCCGCATTCATGAGCAAAAGCTGCTGCCGTCTTAGCGCAGTATTGTCCGGCTCCTTTATGAGAAGCTCGTCTATCGCTGACGATATCCTTCCCCTCATTTCCTCTGCCGCTGCTTTTGTGAATGTAACTATAAGAAGTCTGTCCGCATCGACAGGCGCATCCTTATCTGTAATAAGCTTTATAACTCTCTCGACAAGCACTCTCGTTTTTCCTGAGCCTGCCGCCGCAGATACTATTATAGAACCGCCCCTTGCATCTATCGCATCCTGCTGTGACGGAGTAAATTTCATTCCGCTCATTTCTTTTCCTCCTCCGCATTGTTTTCGTCTGCCTTATATCCCATAAGCTCCAGCGCATTCTTCGGGGAATATTTTCTTACCACAGTAGAATTTTTTCCCTTTTCATAGCCGCACACTGTCTTATAATCACAGCTTTTGCATGCGTCCTCACTGCCCTTTACGGGACGGCGTTCTATTTTTCCGCTCATCAGCGACTCTGCCATTTCCTTTATTTTC
>ONVG01000002.1 GCA_900321195.1 uncultured Eubacteriales bacterium | reverse complement strand
GCTTTTTCCTCTATATCTGAGGAGGTATTATATTATGATAGTAAGAAAAAAAATATCTGCTTCCGATAATGACACATGTATTGAAGTTGATGATGTTTCCGTAATGTTCAACCTCAGCAAGAACCGTGAGGAGGGCGTTAAGGAATATCTTGTAAATGTTATACAGGGAAAAGTAAACTATAAGGAATTCTGGGCGCTCAAAAATATCAATCTGAAAGTAAAAAGAGGAGACTCTCTTGCGCTTATCGGCAGAAACGGCTCAGGAAAATCAACACTTCTCAAAACTATTGCGGGTATCATACGTCCGACAAGGGGACGTGTTACCGTAAACGGAACTATAGCGCCGCTCATTGAGATAAGCGGCGGATTTGACAGGGCGCTTTCGGCAAGAGAAAATATTTTCCTTGCAGGAGCAATGCACGGTCATACAAAAAAATATATGAAAAAGCATTTTGATGAGATAATAGAATTTGCCGAGATAAAAAAATTCATAGACATACCGCTGAAAAATTACTCATCCGGTATGATAGCAAGACTTGGCTTTGCTGTTGCAACATGTATGAATGCCGATATAGTTATTGCGGATGAGGTGCTTTCTGTAGGCGATGCAAAATTCCGGATGAAATGTCACGCGCGCATATCCGAAATGCTCAAGGAGGGAACGACATTCCTTTACGTATCTCATAATTCCGGAAGCGTAAAAAAGCTTTGCAATACTGCTATATGGCTCGACAAGGGTAAGATACTTGAATCCGGTCCTGCCGCTCAGGTATGCGATAACTATTCTAAGTTTATAAAATCCGTACCGATACAGCCGCAGGCGGAAATAGTCAGAGAGTCTATAGTTTCGGAGAACAATGAGTATGACGACCAGAGTGTTGATTAAATTATGAAAAGAATACTTGTTTGTGCGTCAAGGATATCGCATATACTTAATTTTCATATGCCCTATCTGAGATATTTCAAGGAAAAGGGATACATAACAGATGTCGCCGCCGAAGGAAAGACAGATAATGAGCTTATAGATAACTGTTATGATATGCGGTTCGTAAAAAATCCGCTTTCGGCTGAAAATCTAAGAACTGTATCAAGGCTTAAAAAGCTTATGCAGGAAAATAAATATTCTCTCGTGTATTCAAACACTACTCTTGCAGGTACGGCGGCAAAGCTTGCTGTTATGCGATTGAAGAAAAAACCATATTTTGTACATATATCACACGGCTATATGTTCGGACTGGACGGCAGCCTGCACTCACGTATCTACAGGACAGCCGAAAGACTTACAGCCAAAGCAGTAGATAAGCTTGCTGTTATGAACAGTGAGGACTATTATCTTGCGAAGAAATATAAATTAGGACGCTCTATAAATCATATATACGGAATGGGACTGCAAAAAGAAAAATTTCCGGGCCTCTCGGATGAGCAGATATCAAAAGTCCGTGAAAAATATATGATAGGAAATGATAAAAAGCTCCTTCTTTGTGTCGGAGAATTTTCTGCAAGAAAAAATCAGACCATGCTTATAGAAGCGTTTAACTATATACAAAGAAAGCATCGGGATACAGTACTTGTTTTTGCAGGTAAGGGAAAGACCGAAAAGGAATGCTATATGCTTGCGGAAAAATTTGAATTTCGCGGCAGTGTGAGATTTTTAGGACATGTCAGCAATGTAAACGAGCTGTACAGGAGCAGTGATATGCTTATTGCCTGCTCAAAGATGGAGGGAATGCCGTTCAATGTAATGGAGGCGCTTTACTGCGGACTTCCTGTGGCGGCAAGCAATATCAAGGGACATTCAGACCTTCTGAAAAACAAGCCCTTCGGTGTTCTGTTCAAAAACGACGCAGTTTCTTTGGCTGAGTCAGTGAATGATATTCTTTCCGATGAAAACAAATACAGGGAAATGAAAAATACAGCATTTCTTGACGAAAGGTATTTGTCAGAAAATGTAATGCCGACAGTTCTCCGTCTTTTAGACAGAGAATACAGACCTGATGAAAAGGTAATTTCTGCGAAAGGAGCATTTTAATGAGAAGAAAAGCAGTCAGTATACTGACGGTAATGACTATACTTATGTGCATATTTTCAATAAATGTCGGAGCCGAAAGGGAGGTACTCAGCTTTTCAAGGGAAAGCATAAGCCTTTTTGAAAATCAGAGCTTTCAGCTCGACCTGAATGCAGACCCAGATGAAGTAAGATACTCCTCATCAGATCCTGATATTGTATCGATAAATTCGACAGGTAAGGTAACGGCTGTATCCTTCGGCGCATCAGTAATAACCGCAACGGATAAGAACGGGAATCAGGCCTATTGTACTGTAAATGTAATGATAGGCGAGTCACCCGAAAGAGTGGTAATAAATACCCAGAGCCTTTCGCTCAAAACGGGAGAGTCATTCATGCTTGAAGCGGAGATACTTCCGGAAGATATCGAGGACACAAGAATAAAATTTTTCAGTTCGGATGAAAAGATAGCCACAGTAGATAAAAACGGCTATATCACGGCTAAGGATCCGGGTGTTGCGGTAATAACGGTTGAATCTGCAAGTGCGGCTGTTTCGGAAAAATGTATCGTAAAGGTAAGCTCCCGTTCGGGTGGAAATTCAGACATCAATATTGCAGGCGTAATGTATTCTGTCGCAGGCGAAAAAAAGGTCAATATGCGTGTTTCCATAAACAACGAAAAGGAAACTCTTGAAACAACTACAGATAAAAACGGAAAATTTTATTTTGATGATATTCTCCAGGGAAACTATACTATTTCCGTATATAAAAATTCAAACTCAAAAAAGCCTTATGCAACAGGTCAGCTTTATGTAGGCACATATAATATGTCTATAAGCTGTATAATAAACAATAAGGATATAGTAGTTCTGAGTCAGGATGATACTGCAAGCGCAGAAAAGGTACGTGATGTAGCGCTTGCAAAGACAACACTGTCCCTTGAACAAGGCTCGGCTTATGATATGACGTTCAAGGTAACGCCGCAGGGTGCCGCGCTTCCTGTAATGGTCGGAAAATCAAGCGATACTGATGTTGCGACAGTTGATGTTGACGGCAGGATAACGGCAGTTGCCGAGGGTACTGCAAAAATAACCTTCAGCACAAATGACGGCAGGATAACCAAAGTATGCAGAGTCACAGTTGTAAGGGAAAACAGCAGCACATACAGCTGGCTCATAATACTTATAGAAGCGCTTATACTTGGCACTATAATTGTTGTATTCACGATATTCTACAGGAGATTCCTGCACCGCAAGGAATTGGCGGAAGGCGTTCTTGGCGATGAGGATAATAAGCGGAGGAAATAATGGTAATTGCAGGAATAGTGGCAGGCGGTTCGGGAAGAAGAATGGGAGGAGATATCCCTAAGCAGTTCTATGAGCTGAACGGAAAGCCTGTTATAATTTATACGACAGAGGTATTTTTAAAGCATGAAAAGACAGACCGCATCATAATAGGAATAAATCCTGACTGGGCGGACTATACTAAGGCGCTTATAAAGAAATATTTTCCTGACAATGATAATATTTTTATAACTGACGGCGGAGCGGACAGGAACGAAACCATAATGAACATGATAAGCTTTGCTAAAAATGTGCTTTCGTGTGACGACAGAGATATAATACTGACACATGATGCTGTAAGACCGTTTGTCAGCAGTGATATAATATCCGAAAGCATTGCCGTTATGGATGAATGTGAGATATGTACGGCGGCAATTCCCGAAACGGATACTGTAATAGAATCCGAGGACGGAAAAACAGCCCTTGCATTTCCTGACAGGAGCCGCATTTTCCGTGTACAGACGCCTCAGACATTCCGTCTCGGCACGTTTGCGGATGTGTATGGCAGTCTTTCCGAACAAGAGAGAGCTGCCGCTACAGATGTATGCAGGCTTTACAAGTCTAAGGGATACAGCGTCATTCTTATAAACGGCGACCCGTCAAATATAAAGCTGACTTATCTGCAGGACTACAGATTTGCTCAGGCTCAGACTGATGATAAGACATAAAAACAGCGCAGACACGATATTTCGGTATCATGTCTGCGCTTTATTAGTGTGTCGGGCGGCTGCTCATCATCTGCATACGTTTGTTATTTGAGCGTTACTGTAATTATCCAGTATCCTTCAAATTTCCATTGTTTCCATGAGAATGACATTGCACTTGCAGGCTGGTAAGCCTGCGCTATCTTATTGCAGTCTACAGTATCGGTCTTCCATATGAAGGTGAACGGATTTACGCCATTTTTCTTGAATTTCTGAACGGCGCTTGTAAGCTCTGCATCTGTAGTACATACAGTATAGCCGCTCTCCTGCTGTGCTTCTTCGACAACCAACGGTATGAGCCAGTCATTCGGCTGCGGTGCTGTACAGGTATTCTTGAAGCTTTCAGCAATGTGATCCTGGTTTAAAATACTGTCAGGAACAAGGAAGTACGTGTAGTTTAATGTTCTTTCATAATTGTCTGACATGATAGGATCGTCCCATGTTACATCTATGTTGTACCATTCGCCGTTTGCCTTGACCTGATTCCATGCATGCGGCTCGGTAAGTCCTGTAGATGTGCTTGCCTGACCTTCTACTCCTATTGCTTCAAGGCCTGCTCTTTCTGCCATTACAAGAAATGCTTTTGCATAACCGTCGCATACGGCCTTGCGTGTTGCAAAGAATCCTTCTGCGGTGTAATCGGTCGAAGGTGTATTTCCCGAATAATAGCCGTCTTTGTCATAGTCGGCATAGTTTATCATCCAGTCATGTATGGCTTTTATCTTTTCAAGCTCATTCATGTTAGGCGTTATTATCTGTGCAAGTACTCCGTCAACTGTTTCATAAAGCGTATTTTTGTTTACTGTGACTCCGAATGATTTTGATGAAGTTCTGCTTATGCTGTCCTTGGCGATAACAGTTATTGTATATGCGCCCGCCTTTGAAGGCTTGAATTCTGCGTATGAGCTTGATGAGTCATATCTGATGTAGGTCTTTGCTGTTGAGCCTGATACCGTATAGTATATCTGATATGATACATTCTTATAATATCCTTCGGCTCTCGGATATATCCTTATCGTTTCATCGGCTTCAACAGATGTTTTGTTTATAGATGATTTGTTTGTTATCTCACTGATAAAGCCTATTGTAAGTATCTTTTCCGAAACATTTCCGTCGGAATCCTTTGCAAGCACTTTTATATTATACTCGGCAGGACTTTGCGGATAGAAATTGACACATTCAGTCAGGGAATAGTCCTTTATCTTTTTCCAGCTTGTATCATCAGATACTTTATAATAATAAGCATAGGTATAGGGTGCTTTTCCGCCTTCTACCGAAGCATATATATTTATTTTATTTCCGATGTCTGTTATCGTTTTGTCTGTATAGGATGTGTTTTTGAGCTGTGATGCTGTTCTTACCGTAAAGTATTTTTTGTCTGTACTTCCGAGTGAGTCGGCAGCCTTTACGGATATATCATAGCTTCCTTCAGCTGTCGTAGTGAAATATACGGTGCTTTTTGTTGTATCCTTTATTAAAGTGAGCCATGTTTTGGAGCTTGTGAGCTTATAGAATACCGAATATTTATAAATTCCGCTGCCGTTTTCTGCCGAACAGTTTATGACTGCTTTTTGTCCTTTGTATATTGTCGTCTGAGGTACATCGGATGTATTTCTGACAGGTGCAAGAGAGTTAAGGGTAAGATACTTTTTCTTGCTGTTTCCGAGTGAATCGACAGCCTTTACCGATATAGTATATTCTTCTGCATATTTTGGAGTTATGCTGACAGTCTGTTCTGTAGTATCGTTAACAGCGGTCGTCCATTTTGCTGCGGAGCTGCGTTTGTAATAAACGGAATATTTGTAATTTCCGCTGCCGCCGTCTGCGTCAAGGTCAACAACAGCTTTCTTTCCCTTGATGACCTTTGTTTGTTCAAGCTCCGAATTGTTTTTTAGCGCAGGAAGAACTTCGAGTGTAAGATACTTCTTTATCGACTTTCCTGACGAATCGACAGCCTTTACCGATACAGTATATTCCTCTGCGTATTTTGGGGTTATGCTGACAGTCTGTTCTGTAGTATCGTTAACAGCGGTCGTCCATTTTATTACAGAGCTGCGTCTGTAATAAACGGAATACTTATAGTTTCCGCTGCCGCCTGCTGACGAAAGGCTGACAACTGCTTTTTTGCCTTTCATAACTACAGTTTGTTGAAGCTCCGATGTGTTTTCAAGTGCTGTATCAGCATTTGCCGATACATAAGTTTCAGGTAATAGTGTCGGGATGTTGAATGACTGAGCGGCAGAAGTACCGCCGAAGAGCATAAGGGCGGATATTGCCGAGGCCGTTAGCTTGCTGAGAATACATTTTCGTTTCATAGAAGTTACCTCCGTTTCTTATATTTGTTATTTTACATTATATCATTTTGTGTCAAAAAATCAACATCATTCCGACTGCCGGTAGTCACATAATTTGCATTATTGAAATGATTATTGATTGTAATAGGCGTTAAAATAACCATTTCGCTGTTGATGATTTTTGAAAATTGATTTCCGTGGACTGCCGGCAAGCTGCCGGTCCCGATTTGCGTTGTCGCTGGCTGCGCTCCGCTCTGATTGCAGACCGTAACTTTATTCACGCGAAGCAAGCCATATATTAGGTGCGGAAAAGCTTTATAGAAAAAAGAACTTGTAAGTTTTGATGTAATAGCCGTAAAGCGCACCGTAAGGGGCGTATCGGCGGACGTAGAAAACCGGTGCCCATGCGCCGCCGCACCGGATGTGCGTGCATAGCATTGCAAGTCAATGTAAAGTAAGCGCGTTTTACCGCGCGAAAACGTAATCGACTGCGGAGGCACTCCGCTCTGCTCTGATTGCAAACTAAACATTTTATTCACGCGGCTTTTAGTTATTGAAATAAAATATCAAGTTTTTACTTCCTTAGAAGTATAGCATTTTAACTTTAGATATATAATAACGACCGTCAGATGAAGCTTTTAAAAAACTGTCATCTGACGGTCATGTTATAATTATGAATTATTTAAGCACACTGATGAGTACGCCGGCGGCAACTGCCGAACCGATAACACCTGCTACGTTAGGACCCATAGCATGCATGAGAAGAAAGTTTGCAGGATTTTCTTCCTGACCGACCTTCTGTGATATACGCGCAGCCATAGGAACTGCCGATACGCCTGCCGAACCTATGAGCGGATTTACCTTGCCTTTTGTTGCCCAGCACATTATCTTTCCGAAAAGCACACCGCATGATGTACCAAGACAGAAGGCTATAAGTCCGAGCGCAATTATGCCGAGAGTTTTCGGTGTAAGGAAAAGTGTGCCGCTTGCTGTTGCGCCGACTGTAACGCCTAAGAATATGGTTACTATATTCATAAGCTCATTCTGTGCAGTCTTTGCTATTCTGTCAACGACTCCGCTTTCCTTGAACAGATTTCCGAGCATGAGCATGCCTACGAGCGGAGCTGCATCGGGGAGAAGTATTGCAACAAGCACTACAACGACTACAGGGAAGATTATCTTTTCAAGCTTTGATACAGGACGGAGCTGTCCCATAACGATAGAGCGTTCCTTTTTAGTCGTGAGCAGACGCATGATAGGCGGCTGGATTATCGGGACGAGCGCCATATACGAATATGCCGCAACAGCTATCGGTCCCAACAGCTCAGGCGAAAGCTTTGACGTTACGAAAATAGCGGTAGGACCGTCTGCGCCGCCGATTATTGCTATTGAGCCGGCTTCGTTTGTTTTAAAGCCCAGGAGAATAGCGCCGATAAACGTAATGAATATGCCTATCTGAGCAGCAGCGCCTAAAATAAAGCTCTTCGGGTTTGCGATAAGGGGACCGAAGTCTGTCATTGCGCCTATTCCGAGGAAAATGAGCGGCGGGAAAATGCCTAAATGTACACCCTGATAGAGATAGTAGAAAAGGCCGCCGTTTTCCGTGACGTTATAATATACTGCCTGATAGAATGTTGAGCCGTCATGGAGTGTTACTGTTTTAAGGAGTGTCGGGTCAAGTCCGCCCGATATTGCCTGAGTTTTTGTCAGGAGCTGAGTTGTTGTGGTATATGATGCAGGGTCAAGACCGTTTGCTATCACCTGATCGTATGTCATAAGCTGCGTTGAAGGATTTCCCATTATCGCCGGGAAGATATTCACGAGCATCATACCGAATGCGATAGGAAGCAAAAGCAGAGGTTCATACTGCTTTCTTATCGCAAGATACATCAGGATGAATGATATAAGTATCATAACATAGTTTTCCCAGTGAAGGGTAGCCAGTCCCGATGAGTTATACAGTTCGACAATTATATTGCCGAGCTGAGAAAAAATATCCATCGTTTTTCTTCCTTTCCGTTGAATTCCGATCAGAACGGTCTTGTATTTTCTGCAATACCTGCGCGTCCCCAAGCGGAACGTGAATTGCCCGAACGTTTGACTGAGCGTATTTTCTTGTGGGTACCGTTTCCGTACATTGCATCTACTGCCGCCGCTATTACAGCTATTATCTCACCGGGTATCTCATCATCACTTCCGCCGAAAACGACAGGAGCTTTCTGTTCGGGGAGCTTTTCTGTTTCGACAACGACTTTTTTTGTTTTCTCCCTGCGCTTTGCGGTTGCGCCCTGAGCAGCCTGTATCAGCTTTCCGTATATTGTTATTATTACTATAAGCAGTACAAGAACTACAAAGACGATTATAAAGCCTGCAAGGAGAAGTGTGAGAGCAAGTACCAGTCTTTCAGAATTTCCATCCATATTTGTTTTTCACCTCGTCAACAGAATGCAAGATGTTTATATAAGCGCGCATACTGCGTCGCCCATCTCGGAGGTGGATACTTTTCTTGTTCCCTCTGTGTATATATCGGGAGTTCTTGTGGTTTTGAGTACCTCGGCAACTGCTGCTTCTATAGCGTCAGCGGCTTTCGGCTCATCAAGTGAGTATCTGAGCATCATTGAAACGGAAAGTATAGTAGCAAGCGGATTTGCTATTCCAAGACCTGCGATATCGGGAGCAGAGCCGTGTATCGGCTCATACATGCCGAGCTTTGTGCTGTTAAGGCTTGCGGATGCGAGCATTCCTATAGAGCCGCTTATCATTGAGGCTTCATCGGAAAGTATATCTCCGAATATGTTTGATGTAACTATAACGTCAAACTGCTTCGGGTTTCTTACAAGCTGCATAGCGCAGTTGTCTACATAAAGATGATTAAGCTCAACTTCTGGATATTCAGCCGAAAGGCGTATCATAGTTTCTCTCCAGAGTCTTGATGAATCGAGTACGTTTGCCTTGTCAACGCTTGTGAGCTTCTTGCTGCGCTTCATAGCCATATCGAAAGCCACACGGCCTATTCTTTCTATTTCGTTGACGTTGTATTTTTCGGTGTCGTAAGCAGCCTGAACGCCGTTCTCCTCGAACTTTCCTCTTTTGCCAAAGTAAATTCCGCCTGTAAGCTCTCTTACTATCATAATATCCATAGCTTCGCCTATTATATCACTTTTCAGGGGAGAAGCATCTCTGAGCGGCTCGAATATAACGGCCGGACGAAGATTTGCAAACAGTCCGAGAGCGCCTCTTATTCCCAGAAGACCTGCTTCGGGACGGTTGTTTCCGGGCTGAGTATCCCATTTTGGACCGCCGACTGCGCCTAAAAGTACGGAATCCGACGCTTTACATTTATCTATAGTTTCCTGCGGGAGCGGAACACCTGTTGCGTCTATTGCACAGCCGCCCAGAAGCGCATCTGTGTAAGTAACTGTAAAGCCGAACTTTTCTGCTGTCTTATCCAGCACCTTTACTGCCTCGTTAACTATCTCCGGACCTATACCATCACCCTTGAGCAATGTGATATTATAATTTTTCATTTCAGCATCTCCTTTTTTGCATTACGCTTTTAGTCCGATTATAATTATAACCTAACTGACAAGATTTTTCAATGGGTAAATTGAAATGAAAAGTGAAAAAACTGATTATCGGGATATTTTTAAGATATTACATGGACCTCACATAAAAGCTTTGCCTGTCATAATACAGAGTTTATGCCGCGTGAATAAAGTTATGGTTTGCAATCAGAGCGGAGCGGAGTGCCTCCGCAGTCGATTACGTTCTCGCGCGGTAAAACGCGCTTACTTTATATTAACTCATACTGCTATGCACGCACATCCGCCGGCGTGCCGCCGGTGTCGATTACGTTCTCGCGCGGTAAAACGCGCTTACTTTATCCTGAATCCGTGAAAAATGGGTGTAGAAAATCAGGTGAGTTAAAATGCTCGAAACACTTGATTTCATGCAGGTTTCAAGTACTTTTGAACAATCGGTTTCACGGATTCAGGTTTATATTAACTCATACTGCTATGCACGCACATCCGGTGCGGCGGCGCATGGGCGCCGGTTTCCTACGTCCGCCGACACGCCCCTTACGGTGCGCTTTACGGCTATTGCATCAAAACTTTTCAATTTATTTTTCTATAAAGCTTTTCCGCACCTAATATATAGCTTGCTGCGCGTGAATAAACTTATGGATAACGTATCAGAGCGGAACGGAGTGAGCGACAACGCGAATCGGGACCGGCAGCTTGCCGGCGGAGTGAGCGACAACGCGAATCGGGACCGGCAGCTTGCCGGCGGAGCGAGCGACAACGCGAATCGGGACCGGCAGCTTGCCGGCGCTGGGGTGGGGTTTGACATTATTATGTGTATGTTGTAAAATGAAAAAAGGGGAGGCGGTTTTTATGGCAAAAGAAAGAATTGAAAAACAAATGTCGGAAAGCTTTATAATAGGCTCGCTTCTTGCAGTTACAGGCGGATATTTTGATGCTTATACCTACATATCAAGGGGCGGCGTGTTTGCAAATGCACAAACGGGAAATATAGTACTTTTTGGTATAAACCTTGCTCACGGTGACTATATAAAAATGCTCTCCTATATGATACCTGTCATTGCTTTTGTTCTGGGAATATTTACCGCTGAGTTTATCAGACAATATGAAAAAAAGATGCACATTCACTGGCGGCAGGTCATCATAGCTCTTGAAATATTAGCCGTTGTCATTGTCGCTTTCCTTCCGGTCTCCGAAAAAAATATGTATACATACAACATGTCTGCCAATGTTATAATATCTTTCGTATGTTCCCTGCAGGTGCAGAGCTTTCGCCGGATAAGCGGCATAGTATGCGCTACAACAATGTGTACGGGAAATCTCAGGAGCGGTACGGATTGTCTTGTGCAGTATCAGAAAACAAAGGACAGAAAAAAGCTTGATGAAGGGCTTAAATATTACAGCATAAATCTTCTTTTTGTTCTCGGCGCTATTATAAGCGTATTCGTTACAAATGCATTCGGCGGAATATCCGTTATATTCTGCCTTGTGCCGCTTTTGACTGTGTTTTTGCTTATGTTCAAAAAAGCATGAAAAATGACTTCGGCTCATCATTCTGTGATGCTCCGAAGTCATTATATTTTATTATCAGCTTTCTGTCATTGTTGTTCTCTGATAGAACGGATAAGCGCCCTCTGCTGCGGCACGTCCGACTCTGCTGTCATATTTTACGAATGTAAACGGTACACCGCCGGTATAAGGACCTGCTTCCTGAGCCATTTTTCCGAAAACAGCCGGATCTGTGCCTGTGAAGTCAACTATAGCAAGATAACCCGAACGTCCGTTTCTTCTTATGCCTTTCAGATATACATTATGTATTCCCTCGGTAACATCAAACATTTCTGTAAGCTTGCGTATGAGCGCATCAGGTACTGAGCGAAGCTCGAAGAATACTATATCTTCTGTCTGTGGTCTTTGCTGCTGAACAGGAGCCTGCTGAACGGGAGCTTGCTGAACAGGAACCTGCTGAACAGGAGCTTGCTGAACGGGTTCTTGCTGAACAGGTTCCTGCTGAACGGGTTCCTGCTGAATGGGTTCCTGCTGAATGGGTTCCTGCTGAACGGGAGCTTGCTGAACAGGTTCTGTGCTTTGCACCGGTGTGGGCACATATGGCTCTGTTTCAAATCTGCTTCGTATTGAAAGCGCCGTTGTTTTGTCCATTATCAAATTGAAGCCTAAAGGATTGAGTGCGACAAGCTCACCGGTCTCGCATATCCTGAGTATGTCGTTGAAGTCAACAGTATTTCCTATGCATATCTTTTCCTTGTCAAGCTTGCTTAACTCTATCCAGTCTGTAAACAGCGGAATACATGTGCGTGATGCGCCTAACTTTATGCGCGGAACATCAAATACTGCCGTACCGGTATCAAATCCCTGAAGTACACAGTTTTCAGGACATCTGCCATCAACAGATATCGGCATGAGGAAGGTGGCTTCATAGATATCCTTCATCATGTTGTATTCTACATTCTTTTCCGTATTGCCTGTGCTTATTCCCTGAAAATACATGTTTGTGTGCATGATGAGTGACGGATTTGAAACAGGGCGTTCTTCCTTTGGAAGAGATGAAAAATCGGGGGTTTTTATAAGGTCGTTTATCTCGAATATAACGAAGGTCTGACCGTTATCGACTATTACCTGTTCTATACCGCTGCGGATAAGGTCGCTGAGAAGCGGTATCCTGTTCTGAGCGAGATTTTCCATAGTTTCTATATTTACATTTTTGGTTTCAAGATATCTTTTGAATGCATTGCAGAATTTTTCCTCGGAAAAAAGGAAAGCTGTCGGCGCGCCTCTGTGAAAATCCGCATAAAAGTTTTTTGTAGCAGGGGAATAGGCGATCCATACACTGTCCTGTTTTTGTATCTCACGGATTATCTCATTTTTTGTCTGAGGATACTGTTTGATAAGCCGTTGTATTTTACTCATAACGTCCTCCTGATTGATACTTATTTAATATACCTTCATTATATAATTGATACAAAAAAAAGTCAATCATTTTTGAAAAAACAGTATTTTTGTTCATACAAAAGAAAAAGACTTCCGCATAAAAGCGAAAGCCTTTTTTGTGTTTTTCAATTACTCACCGAAATATCTCTTGAGAAGTCCTGCGAAGCCTGCGCCGTGACGAGCCTCGTCCTTTGCCATTTCGTGAACTGTATCGTGTATAGCGTCAAGGTTCTGAGCCTTTGCTTTCTTTGCAAGCTCAAACTTACCTGCACATGCGCCTGTTTCTGCTTCTACACGCATTTCAAGATTTTTCTTTGTGCTGGTTGTGAGTACTTCACCGAGAAGCTCAGCAAACTTAGCGGCATGTTCAGCCTCTTCAAGAGCATACTTTGTGAATGCAGCGGAAATTTCGGGATAGCCTTCTCTGTCAGCCTGTCTTGCCATTGCAAGATACATTCCTACCTCTGCACATTCGCCGTTGAAGTTTGCAACAAGACCCTCATATATTTCAGGGTCAACACCCTTTGCGACACCTACCTCATGTACTGTAGCGAAAGATGCATCGCCGGTCATCTCGTTGAATTTTTCCTTCGGCGCTTTACATACGGGACATACATCGGGAGCCTCTGCGCCCTCATATACATATCCGCATACCGAACAGACAAACTTTTTCATAATTGTTACCTCCGTTTTTTTATTTTTTATATCAGGCATATTCGTATGCCGACATTACTTTTTTTCACGGCAGCTGATACAGATACCGTAAAAATCCACACTGTGTCCTGTGACACTTGCTCCGCATTCCTTTTCGACAAAATCATACATGCTTTTGTCAATAAAATTCCTGCCCTTTGGCACATCGGATATACTGAAGCATTTTTTACATATAAAGTGTGAGTGCGGCTGAACATCACAGTCGTATCTTTCCAGACCGTTGTACACTCCTACAGACTTTATTATCCCCATTTCCTTGAATACTGCTATATTTCTATATACAGTACCGAGGCTAAGGTCGGGGATATCGTGTTTAAGTCTTTCATATATCCATTCTGCCGCGGGATGTTCCTTTGATTCGGCTATCGTTTTGTATATTGCTTCACGCTTTGCACTGAAATTGAGTTTATTCTGCATTTTTATCCCTCCAAAACGATAACTATTCTTATTTATATATAAATATATCATAATACTGTCATTTTGTAAACCGATAAATTTATAAGACTGAAAATTTTGTGTATATCCTACAATTATCTTTAAACTTTTTGCACATGTGATATTTTCACTTATTTTTCAGGCAAAATATATTTTCCGCTGACATAGCCGCCTGTCTGCTTATATTCCGTAAGATACCAGCCGTTTGCGCTTTCAAACAGCGGTATAACTGTATTATCGGGGATCTTTCCTATGACTGCGGAATTTACAGTCGGCTGGGCGCGGAGATTGAGATTTGTGCCGTTTGTATTGACTCTTCCTTTCTTTGCCGTATCAGGCATCTTTATTTCTTTTCCTAAAAAGTCGCCTATTGAAATGACCAGATTTTCGGCTATTGAGTTTATATTGTCCCTTATCCACTGAGCGTCCTGCTCGTTGTCGTGATAAGCGACTTCTATGAGTATGGCAGGCGCTTTTGTCTTGACTACTTCACTCAGAACTGTTGTAGGTACGGTGTTTACCTTTGACGGTACAGGATATATCTCCTTGAAGTTGTTTGCAAATATATCCGCCGCGCGCTTGCTGTTTTCGCTCTGCGGATAATAATAGACCTGTGTACCCTGTGCCTTTCCGGCATTCTGCGGCGCGGATGCGTTTGAGTGTATCGCAAGATGAAGCTTGTAGTCGTTTGCATTGGATGCCCTTACAGAATCGATAAAGCTTCCCGAAGTCGTGTTCCTGCCGTATGAGATACCGCTTGCTTCAAGATAGGGTATCATGGCGTCGGCTATTATATTCATGTAATATTCCTCATTGCCGCCGTTTATATAAGGGTTGAACTCCTGACTTGACGGGCTTAAAAATACATCTGGCATACTGTTCCTCCTGAGAATATTTATTTGCTCATAACAGAGCCGAAAAAATCTTCGCTTGAAATATCATTCGGCCGCAGAAATCTGTGCAGGATGTAAGGCGTATCTCCGGCGCTGAGATGGCTGATCTTTTCCTCACAGTCAAGCACAGCTTTGAAGCCAAGCTCACGGGCAATGCTTAAAACCTTATCTCTGCCTGCGCCGAAAGGCAAAGTAAGCGCGGTAGGGGAGAGTGACAGCTCCTCCTTCATACGCTTATTGAATTTGAGAAGGTCGTCACTTATGCGTTTTTCATAAGCGGAGTCTGTTTCACCGTCCTGTTTTTCAAGTCCCTGTATATCACCGTGTATTTTATGCAGGTCGTAGGTATGGTTCTGTATCTCTACAAGACCTGACTCCTGCATTTCCGCAAGCTCGCTCCATTTGCACTGAGAATATTTTGCGTTCCTTACCGTTTCGCCTTCGGCATCATCTGCGGCTTTTCCTATTGGAGAGAGTACAGCCTTGCAGTTATATTTTTTCAGAAGAGGATATGCATAGGCATAGTTATTATAATAGCCGTCATCAAATGTCAGTATTACAGGCTTGTCGGGCAGGGGAGAGTTATTTTCAAGATGCTCGGTAAGCTCACTTACAAATATCGTATGATATCCGTTTTCCGTGAGGTAACGCAGGTCGCTTTCAAAATATGACGGTGATATCATGTACTTGTTCTGAAAGCTCCTGTCCTTTACAAAGCCGTGATACATTATAACGGCTATTTCTGTTTCTTCCTGTGCTGATGCAGGCACCTCGTACAGCTCGGAGCTTAGTGCCGCAATAAGCGCAATGACGGAAACAAGGACGGCGGCGGATATTATTTTCAGTCTTGCATTCAAAAACACATTGTCAACTCCTTTAAAGAATAATTGCTTATTTGAAAATTATTCTGATTTATAAACAAAAAATATTGCTAATTATGTATTTTTATGTTATAATAATACATAATTTTAGCTTTTAAATCGAATGCTTTTTATATATACGGAGCGTGATATGAATGACGGACAACAGAAAAAAATTTACAGAATTTTTTATGGGTACGCCGGCTTATAATGAAGACAAGGATTATTCCGATTTTGCCTCCCTGACAGCGCCGCTTAATATGTTTTTCCTTATATGTGTCGTACTTCATACGGCATATATTATTGTTTTTTCTATACAAAAGGTGCCTTCGCTTGTGCTTTTTGATACTATCTGTGTAGCGCTTTATGCGGCTTTCGTTATAATACTTAAATATTTCAAAGGCTCATGGTTCCCGTGTACGCTAATAACTATTATGGAGCTGTTCCTGCATCAGATATGCTGTGTGGCGTTTTTTGGACTTAAACCCGGATTTCAGTTCCTGCTCATACCGCTGATGTTCTTGTCCGTTTTTATAAGCAATAAGGGCGAGGTCGCTAATCTTGCAAGAGGCGTGATCGTTTTTGTTGCGTCTGTCACATTTATATGTTTGCTCGTCTTTTTTAATGACTATGATCCGCCGATAATGCTGCCGCCGGATGTATCAAGATGGCTGCTTATTTTAAACTGCGGTCTTAGCCTGTTTGTTTCGGTAATATACACCGGAAGAGTTGTAGACTCTATCGACAGCAAGAGAAGCAAGCTTGATGAAAACGTTGATGAAAAGATAGCCGCAATAGAGCGTATGCAGCATCAGATAATAATAAGCTTTTCAAACATAATCGAAGCCAGGGACGGCAACACCGGAAAGCATGTTAAAAGAACGAGTGAATATGTTGAAGCGCTTGTAAAGGAGCTTGCAAGGACAGGAGCATATTCCGACATACTGACGGAGCGTTATATGCATGATACGATAATATCAGCGCCTTTGCACGACATAGGAAAGATAACTGTTCCTGATGCGATACTTTTAAAACCCGGAAAGCTCACGGATGAAGAATTCAACGCCATAAAAAATCACACAGTCAACGGAAAGAAGATAATCGAGCAGTCTATGTCTGATATAGAGGATGAGGAATTTCTTAAAATAGCAAAGTCTGTTGCGCTTTATCACCACGAATGCTGGGACGGTTCGGGATATCCTTACGGAATAATCGGAAGTGAGATACCGCTGTGCGCAAGGATAATGACTATAGCGGACTTCTTTGATGCGCTTGCGGCAAAGAGGATATACAAAGACGCAATGCCGACAGAAAAGGTTTTTAACATAATAAAGGAGCAGAGGGGAAAGAAGTTTGACCCTGTTGTAACTGATGCTTTTCTGAACATAAGAACAGAGATAGATGCTATTGCCAAGGCTAACGCCGACTGACAGATTTTTGGATATAAAAAGGACTATTACAAAGCTCTTGTAATAGTCCTTTATTTTTATTCGTTTTCTACTGTCTTTATTCCGAGGTCTGTGAGCTGCTGCGGGTCTACGCCTGCCGGTGCATTTGTCATCGGCTCGCTTGCATTCTGTACCTTCGGGAAAAGTACAACGTCACGCAGTGTCGGAGCCTTGAGCATCTGCATTACAAGTCTGTCAAGTCCGATACCCATACCTCCGTGAGGCGGTGCGCCGTATTTGAATGCATCCATGAGGAAACCGAACTTTGTATATGCTTCTTCGTCGCTCAGTCCCAACATGCTGAACATCTTCTTTTGCAGGTCGGGATTTGTGATACGTATAGAGCCTGATGAAAGCTCAATGCCGTTGAGTACCATATCATAAGCCTTTGCATATACCTCGCCCTTGTTTCCGTCAAGCTTGTCCATGCAGTCGTCTGTCGGTGAAGTGAAGGGATGGTGCATAGCGAGCCATTCTCCGCTTTCCTTGTCGAACTCGAAGAACGGGAATTTTACTACCCAGAGGAAATTATAGCCGTCACCGATAATTCCGAGCCTTTTTGCACACTCAACACGGACAGCGCCGAGTGTTGAGAACACGGTGTTATTATCACTGTCGGCAACTATCATTACAACATCGCCTTTTTCTGCGCCTGCTTTTTCAAGTATCGCTTTCATCTCATCCTCTGACATGAATTTTGCAAAGCTTGATGATATGCCGTCATCTGTCCATCTTATCCATGCGAGTCCCTTTGCGCCTATTCCGCGAACGAACTCTGTCATTTTGTCTATTTCTTTTCTTGTATAGGTCTTGACAGCGCCCTTTGCTGTTATGCCTCTTACAGAGCCGCCGTTTTCTATTGCACCCTTGAATACTGCAAAGCTTGTGTCTTTTACTATATCGGTTATGTCGAAAAGCTCCATTCCGAAACGTGTATCAGGCTTATCCGAGCCGAAACGTTCCATTACTTCATTGTATGTATAGCGCGGGAACGGGGTGGGGATATCTATATCCATAACATCCTTGAACAGACGCTTTATATATCCCTCACCTATCTGAAGTATATCCTCCATGTCAACGAATGACATTTCAAGGTCTATCTGTGTAAACTCAGGCTGACGGTCTGCGCGAAGGTCTTCATCACGGAAGCATCTTGCTATCTGCATATATCTGTCAAAGCCTGCCACCATGCAGAGCTGTTTATACATCTGCGGCGACTGCGGCAGAGCATAGAATGAGCCTTTGTGTATTCTTGAAGGTACGAGGAAATCTCTTGCGCCTTCGGGTGTGGATTTTATGAGCATAGGTGTTTCAAGCTCGATAAAACCGTTCTCGTCAAAGTAGTCGCGCGTTACCTTTGCCACTTTATGACGGAATATCATGTTGTTGAGAAGCTCAGGTCTTCTAAGGTCGAGATAGCGGTATTTAAGCCTTGTAAGCTCGGCAGTCGGGCAGTTGTCGATTATCTCAAAGGGCGGAGTTTCGCTTTCGGAGAGTATTCTCAGCTCCTTTACTTCTATTTCTATATCGCCTGTCGGGATATCCTTGTTTTTGGAGCTTCTTTCACGGACGATACCTCTTGCCGCAAGAACGTATTCGGAACGTACAGATGATGCCTTGTCGAATACAGCCTTGTCTGTGCCGTCGTCAAAAGCAAGCTGCACTATACCTGTTCTGTCACGCAGATCGATAAATATGAGCTGACCGAGGTCTCTCTGACGCTGTGTCCAGCCGCATACAACGACTTCACTGCCGATATTTTCCGCACGAAGCTCACCGCAGTAGTTGGTTCTTTTCAGACCTGTTAAAAATTCTGCCATAGTATATACTTCCTTTTCCTGAAATTTTATCATACTTCAAGCTGTTCGAGCAGCTTTGAATTATTGTTGTCCATATAAGCCGAATAGAACTTGTCAAAGAATCCCTCGTCAAGCGGTACATCTCTTTCCTCGTGAGTTTCCATGTTCTTTAGCTTTGCGCAGTTTTCTTCAAGCTCACTGTCGCCTATTACCATTACGAATTTAGCCTTTATCTTGTCGGCATATTTCATCTGCGGTCTTAAAGCGCGTCCTACTATATCGCCCTCTGCTATGAGAGAAGCGCTTCTTACGCCTTCGATTATATTGAAGGCTTTTACCTTTGCAGCATCGCCAAGACCTACGACATAGAGGTCGCATACAGGCGGCTGAGGTATCTCTATATTCTGCTTTTCGAGCATGAGGAGAAGTCTTTCGATACCGAGCGCATATCCGAGTGACGGTGTGTGCTGACCGCCAAGCTCCTCGATAAGTCCGTCATATCTTCCGCCGCCGCATACAGTGCCTATATCGGGTGTAACGAACTCAAATACTGTCCTTGTATAGTAATCAAGTCCGCGAACTATTGTCGGATTTACCTTGTAGTGTATTTCCGCTGCGTCAAGACAGCTCTTTACATTGTCGAAATGCTTGCTGCAGTCGTCACAAAGATAATCAAGTACTTTCGGGGCATTTTTTGCTATCTCCGAGCATATCGGACTTTTGCAGTCAAGTATCCTCATGGGATTTCTTGCAAGTCTTGAACGGCACGTATCACAAAGCTCTTCCTCGCGGCTTCCGAAATATTCCCTTAAAGCCGCAAGGTATTTCGGTCTGCATTCGGGACAGCCGATAGAGTTTATTTCAAGAGTTATATTCTTTACGCCGAGTCTTTCAAATATGGAATTTGCCGCACACATGACCTCTGCATCCGCAAAAGCTGAAGCTGCGCCGTAGACCTCCATTCCGAACTGGTGGAATTCTCTCTGTCTGCCGAAATTCTTCTTTTCATATCTGTAGCAGCCAGTCAGGTAATAGACCTTTATCGGATATCCGTCATTGTATATACCGTGTTCGAGCATAGCTCTTGCTGCGCCTGCCGTGCCTTCGGGTTTAAGGGAGAGAGAGTCTCCGCCCTTAGTCGTGAAGGTGTACATTTCCTTTTGTACTATATCTGTTGTGTCGCCTACAGAGCGGTTGAAAAGCTCTGTGTGTTCAAATACAGGCGTGCGTATCTCCCTGAATCCGTATGAACGAGCCTGTTCACGCATGATATTTTCAACGAACTGCCATTTGTAGCTGTCGGCAGGGAGGATATCCTCTGCGCCGTACACCTTATTTGTTATCAACTTCATTTTCTTCGCTTCCCTTCTTGAAGATAGGCGGCTTTACCGCCTGACTATTCCACTTTATTATACATTGTCCTTACATTTTTATCAACATTTTTTTATGTTTGATGTAAAAAAATGCGGCAGCCGTAAAGCCGCCGCAGAAATATATATCAGTCGTAGTATTTCTTGCTTTCCTTTTCAGTCTTTTCAGCTTTTTCAGCCTTTGCTGCTTTTTCTTCCTTTGCCTTAGGCTGCTTGTCGGGAGTATCAACAGAAGCGATAGCCCATTTCTTGAAACGCATTCTTGTTTGTTCACTGCCTGTTTCAATTATGAATGTTTCGTCATCGTCACGGACGGATATTACTCTGCCTACGATACCGCCTATTGTTGTCACATCGTCGCCTATCTCAATACCGTTTCTGAGTTCTTCTTCTTCCTTCTGTCTTTTCTTCTGAGGACGGATAAAAAGGAAATATGCAGCTACTATAACTACTACCCATATTCCTATTGTAAGTATCATCTGCCATACGTTATTGCCGCCTGCCTGCTGAGCATTACCTGCCGCAGCTGCTGTCTGATCAAGAAAATTGAAATTCATTGTTCCTCTTCCTTTCAAAAAATAGTATACATATAATTATAACAATTTTTTCCCTTTGTTTCAACTGAAATTTTTTATATTCTCTTGTCAAGAATTGCTGTATATTTAGTATAAAAGTTCTCAAAGGTGTTATTGTCTATCGATTCTCTTATTCTCATAAGAAGTGTGTTGTAGAACCATACGTTATGCATGACGCAAAGGCGCATTGCAAGCATCTCTCCGCTTTTGAAAAGATGTCTTATATAAGCTCTCGTAAAATTCCTGCATACAGGGCAGTCACACTCTGTATCGATAGGTTCTTCGTCAAGGCTGTATTTCTCGTTGAGCATGTTTCTTCTGCCGCCCCATGTGAACACATTAGCATGTCTTGCATTTCTTGTCGGCATAACGCAGTCAAACATGTCTATGCCTCTGTAAACGGCTTCGAGTATATTAACAGGCGTACCCACGCCCATGAGATATCTTGGCTTATCCTCCGGCATATGCTCCTGAACGACATCTATTATATGGTACATTTCCTCGGCTGTTTCACCGACAGCAAGACCGCCTATTGCATAGCCGTCAAGGTCAAGCTCACGGATGCGCTTCATGTGGTCGATCCTGATATCGTCATAGGTAGCGCCCTGATTTATTCCGAAAAGGAACTGCTGCTTGTTTATAGTATCATCTCTTGCGTTCAGCTCCGTCATTTTATCCTTGCATCTGCAAAGCCAGCGGTATGTCCTGTCGCATGAGTTTTTGGTATAGCTGTACTCGGCAGGATTTTCTATACATTCATCAAAAGCCATAGCTATAGTCGAGCCTAAATTTGACTGTATAGTCATGCTTTCCTCCGGACCCATAAATATTCTGTGTCCGTCGATATGTGAGGAGAAATAAACGCCCTCTTCTTTTATATTCCTGAGCTTTGCAAGGGAGAACACCTGAAAGCCGCCGCTGTCGGTAAGTATGGGACCGTTCCAGCGTGTGAACTTATGAAGTCCGCCTAATTTTTTTACATTTTCATCTCCGGGGCGAAGGTGAAGGTGGTATGTATTGCAAAGCTGTACCTGACAGCGCAGGTCTTTTAGGTCAAGCGCAGAAACTGCTCCCTTTATCGCTCCGCATGTTGCAACATTCATAAAAGCAGGTGTCTGTACTGTGCCGTGAGGTGTGATAAGCTCACCGCGCCTTGCCCTGCCCGTCTTTTTTATCAATTTATACATCTGATAAACAACACTCCAAAATCAGTTATCAGCAGTTAGTGGTTAGTGAGGAGCATATACTTATCACTAACCACCTATCATTTTCCGCTATTATTTATTTTCCTGTTCTGCCTTTGCTCTTTCCTCAGCTTCCTTTACTTCAGCGGCAAACTGCGCTCTCTGCTTTTCGGCAAGCGCCTTTCTTTCTGCTTCTGTAGTGAATTTGAGCGGTCTGTCCTCGCTGTCGATAAGAGCGGTCATTTCATTTTCATGGAAAACAGCGACAGTGCCTACAGGCATCTGCATAACTCTGAGAGCTTCTGTGCGGAACTTTATAAGCTCGCATGAAGGCACACGGATATAATCATCTGCTGTATGGTTTTCCTCGTTCGGGTCGTCGAGCAGACCAAAGTACCAGCCTGAATCTCCGTCCTTTGCAGCTTCTGACCTGTTCATATATACATCCTCTGCATTCATTGCTTCCTTGAGAACAAGTACTGTATCCTTGCAGGTAGCAGGCTCCGGATTTACCTTTGCTATCTGTACAGCTTCTATCTGCATGTTCTGTACTACGAGAGAAACGGTACAGTTATCTATTCTGTCTTTCTGAGGATCCTTGTCATAATCGCCTGTCTGTACGAGCCAGAATTTATTGCCGTTCTCATCTTCTCTCGGACTCATATAGAAATATGCCCAGCCAAAGCAAAGCGCAAATCTTTCCGAGAATATGTTTGTTTTCTGACTTACCTGAGCAAGCGTTCTGAAAACTGCACCTACTGCATTTTTGAGCGGAAGGTCTGAAAAAAGTCTTACTGTCTGTTCTCTTATTTTAGCTTCAAATGTTATCATTTTATAAAATTCCTTTCTTGTCAAAATAAAACCAATACATAAAATAATTCTATAACAGTTTAGATTTTTTGTCAACATTATTTTTTATCAAAACCACGGAAATCAGGTGCGGAAAAGCTTGATAGAAAAAAGAACTTTTAATTTTTTACCTCAATGACTATCCTTGCAGGCAGACAGACTATCTGCTCTCCGACAGCGGATATCTTTCCCGTCTTTACACATATCTTGTCAGGACATTCGGACTTTTCAACATAAACACAGCCGTTCCCCGTAACTACAGTCAGGTCTATATCGTTTTCACCGTGAAACTGCTTTTTTGTTTCGTTATCAAGGTCAAGCCTTGCGGCAGATACTCCCGATATCCTTATATCCGCATATCTTCCGTTTTTCATTGTGCTTTTTTGTATTATGATCCACACAATGCATATCAGTACGGCAAGCAGAACAGCGCATATCGGAAGAATTTTTTTCAGTCGTTTGCTCATCTCTCTATTACCTCTGTATCGATATTTTCGCTCGGCTCAACATCCCTGCTTATACCGGACGTGATATACAGCTTTCTGTCGCTGCCGACAAAAACAGCTTCAAATCCGCTTTCGTGTCTGCAAAAGTCCAGCGCCCTTTCCTTTCCCATAGCGAATAAAGCCGTTGACAGTGCATCACACATTGTTCCGTCAGCTCCTATTATCGTCACGGAAAGAAGTCCGTTATCATCAACAGGATATCCTGTCCTTGTATCGATTATATGTCCGTATATATGCCCGTCCTCACCGATGAAAAACCGCTCGTAATTTCCGGAGGTTATAACTGACTCGTCCTCAGCCTTTACCGTACATATGACCTTTTCCGTGTCATCAGGGTCTTTTATTCCGACAATCCATTTTGAGCCGTCGGGTTTTCTGCCTATCGCGCAGACATTTCCGCCTAAGTTTATAATACCGCTTTTTACCCCGTTTTCTTTAAGTATATCTCTTACTCTGTCGCCGGTATATCCCTTTGCGGCAGACCCAAGCTCTGTATATGTGTTCTCGGGTACATATACAGTGCTTTTTTCTTCATCTATCCTTACGTTTTTATAGTCGACATTTTTGAGCAGCTCTGATATCCTTTCTTTTGAAGGAACTGAATATTTCCCTGTTGTAAATCCCCATTCGGAAAGAATAGGGTAGACGGTAATATCAAGCGCGCCTTCTGTTTTTTCCGATATCTCGGCAGCCTTTTGCATTATTTTTATTGTGTCGGCTGAAACAACAGCGCCGTTACTGCTGTTGTTTATCCTTGAAATATCGCTTTCGGGAGCGTTTACGGAAAGAAGCGAGTCAAGACGCATTATCTCTTTTTCCGCAAGGTCGGCGGCTGTCTGAGCGTTTTCTCCGTATGCTTTTATAGTCATAAATGTATCCATAGCGAATACATCCTTTGAATAAAAGCTGCTGTCATTTTTATCTGTGCATCCGGAAAGCATTATCATAATTATCGGCAAAACTGCGAAAAGCCTGTTTTTTAACATAGCATGACCTCTCATAACAAATAAAGGCACTGCCGAAGCATTGCCTTTATGTTTGTTTAACTTGGGATATTTTAAAATTTTTCAGATGCGGGCATCACTTTGAAGCTTTCTTAAATTTAGCAGATGCAAGAACGATACCGAGAGAAGCCGCGCATATTACGGCAAACATAGCTGCTGCCGTGTTATCGCCTGTATATATTGTCTGATTGGATGGGTTAGGATTCGACGGTGTTGAAGGTGTTGAACTGTCGGGAACAGGTTCTGTTTTTGACTCTGTTTCCGATTCTGTCTTTGACTCTGTTTTTGATACAGTGTCCGGTTCATTGGTTCCTTTGGATGTATCATCTGAGATCGGATTTGATATTGGTTCAACCTCCGGTATTGAAATATCCGATATAGGTTCGCCTGTTGGTTCTGGCGGCGGCTCGATATCTGTATTTTCAACATTAGCAAGAACGAACCTTGAATATCCGTTTGTTTCAAATGTAATGTTATCCTTGCTTGTTTTTGCGTTGAGGTCTGCAAAAGTAACGCCGTCTATTCCGAATGCCTTGTTATATAAAACATTGGCGGTATCAGATTCTGTTGGCTTTGTATCAAGACCGTCGAGAGTTTCGGAGATAACGACCTCGATATTATTCACGCTGACATCGTTGCCGTCGGACTCTTGAAGAGTTACCTCATAAATATCCTTGGCTGTATTTTCTACAGCTGTATCAAAAGCATCCTCTGTTCTCTTATCTGCGACAGATGATATCATTAGTCTGTAATCACCTGCGGAAAGCTTGGCAGGAAGTGTAGTGCGGATATATATTCTTTTTCCGGAGCTGATGTCGATAGAGGCAATGGCATTTGTTTTGTTTATTCCGTCTGCAGTTACATTGATGATATCGATATTTCCTGTAGAGTCACCAAGCGGAGCAGCGCTTACTGTCATAGCGAAAACACTTGTTACAGCCGTTACAGCTGCAAGAGCGGTCAAAAAGCCCTTTTTAATGTTCATATAAACATCTCCTTTAAATATTTTGAAACACTGCCTTTTGATAATGTAAATAATATCACACTTATGATTTGATTGTCAACAGCTGGTATTATATTTTATATATCATATAAATAAGTGATTTTCAGTACAGCGTATTCTGTTGCAATAAAACAAAAAATAAAGGCACTGCCGAAGCACTGCCTTTACAAATGCCTGTTCAACAAGCATTTATTATTTTGAAGACTTCTTCATTTTGGTTGTTGCAAGAACAGTACCAAGAGCAACTACACCCATTACTGCGAATACAGCTGCTGTTGCTGCTGTGTTATCACCTGTAGGAGTTGTAGGAGTTGAAGGTGTGGGCTTTGAAACATCAGTCTGGCTCTGTGACTCAGGCTTTGAGATAGGATCCTCAGTAGAAACCTGAGATTCTGATGCTTCATTATTAACATAAGCAAGAACGAACTTTGAATAGCCATTTGTTGAGAATGAGAGAGCCTCGTTGCTTACTTCTGCGCTGAGGTCTGCAAATGTAACACCGTCTACACCGTATGCTTCGTTATAGAAAACGTCAGCAGTAGTTGCGATAAGTGAATCGTTTGCGCCTGTGGCTGTTGACTTTACATCAAGACCGTTGAGTGACTTAGCAAAGGTAACATGAATGTTCTTGTAATCTACAGTATTGCCATTAGCATCTTTAAGACTGATTTCAAAAACATCTTTGAACTCACTGCTTACAACTGCATCGAAAGCTTCCTCTATAGCCTTATCTGCAACAACTGATACAACAAGAGTATAGTTGCCGGCAGCAAGATCATTAGCGAGATTAACCTTAGCATAAACCGTCTTGTTACCGCCGTCAAGTGTAGCTATAGCCTCTGTTTCGTTTACACCGTCTGCGATGATAGAGATTGCTTCTGTAGAATCACCAAGTGTAGAAGCACTAACTGTCATAGCAGAAACGCTTGTTACAGCTGTTACTGCTGCAAGAGCAACCAAAAAGCTTTTTTTTATGTTCATGATAAACATCCTCCTTAAAAATTTTGAACCATTGCCTTTTGACAACGTAATAATAACATACTTGTGCATAAAATGTCAATACCCAATTACAATTTTTACAAATCTTTACATAATAATAGTACAAAGGTTAGTATTTTATATTATAAATTAACGTCACTTTAATAATAAACACTGTTTTATATCAGCCTGAATAGAACCAGCTTACCCAGCTGCTGTATTTTTCTGCGCCGTGAGCGTTCTCGTGCAGACCGAAATAGAAATGGAAATAGGAAAGAAGAAGTATTCCCACAAGGAAGCACATAGATATTATGAGCTTGCTTTTTTTGGATGTAAGGTCTATTTCCACTCCGCTTTCAAATTTATATCTGAACCCTCTTGTTTTGAGTGACTTGTATATAACAGGCACTAACAGTATCATAAACGGTATGAAGTAATAGGAAAGTCTTTCTATTATACTGTGCTTTGACATAGTGAGCATCATTATTGCTCCTATAAGACTGAGGTTTATAAGATATTTGTTTTCTTTTGAAAGCTCTATCGTTTTTGCTTTTGAAAGTATGAATGCGCATGCAACTATTATTATCGGGAGTATAGCATATATCAGTGATACGCCTTCTTTGACGAATATAGAGTTTGTATATTCCTCGTGATAGAAGCTTGTAACTAACTCTATGGCATTTGTTGAAGCGGCGTAGAACCAAAGCAGTATAAATCCGTACATTATAAGTTCCTTTATTCCGGGTCTCATCTTTACAAGGAAATATACGGGCAGCATTATAAGTATAGTCTGGTGGAAGAAAGAGGCGGCGATTATAAGCAGCGCATAAAGTATGAAACGCTTTTTCTTCATGCATTCCCATGCAAGATACAGTATTGAAATTGCTATCATCTGACGGAGGAAGTTCATAGACATGAAGTAAATGAACATATTTACATATAATATTGTTGATATCCAGGGTACTTTTGAATTTTTGTATATAAATATTGCTGTCGGCACTATGGCTATCACCGAAAGTATCACCATATAGAAATCATAGTCTATTCCGGGGATAAGACCTATAAGCTTTGTAAGTATATTAAAGCCGTGCTCCCAGTCCTTATAGTTAAGATTGCTGAATCCTGCGGCGGACATATTTCTGAATCCCACAGCATACATATTATAGTCATATCCTATCTGATTTCTGAAAGCCATTATAAGAAAAAGCTGAGAAAAGGCTATCATAAGGAAAATGATATCTTTTATTTTGTTAGGCTTACGAAAACAGAATATAGCTGCCCAGAAAAGCAGCAGAAGATTATTCACAGTATAAAACAACAAGCTAAACATCTCCTAACTTCAATGGCTTATCGCGCATTTTTTGAAAAGAATATTTTTTCGACCGTCATAAGCAGTATTTTTATGTCAAAGGTTATCGACCAATGCTCTATATAATATATGTCAAGCTTTATCCTTTCGGCTATAGATGTATCATTTCCTCTCAGGTCGTTGACCTGCGCCCAGCCTGTTATGCCCGGTTTGACATAATGCTTTACCATATATAAAGGTACTGATTTTCTGTACTCATTGACATAGTAGGGTATTTCGGGTCTCGGACCCACAAGGCTCATGTTCCCTTTCAGCACATTGAAAAGCTGAGGAAGTTCGTCTATGCTGAATTTTCTTATGAACAAGCCTATTTTCGTACATCGGGCGTCATTTTTTTCTGTTCCCGAAATATCTCCCTCTGTTTCTGTTCTCATCGAGCGGAATTTATACATAGTGAACGGTTTTTTATCAAGTCCGACTCTTTGCTGACAGAATATTATTTTTCCCGGTGAGGTAAGCTTTATTATTATAGCAACAACTATCATAAGGGGAGAGGTAAGTATTATCATAATTGACGAGCCTAATATGTCAAGCACTCTTTTTGTGACCTTGTTGTATATCTTGTCGAGAGGTACTTTTCTCATGCTCATAACGGGTATGCCGTCAAAGCTTGATATATAAATTCGTGAAGAAAAGCTTGAAAACATATTCGGGATTATCGAAAACTTTATTCCCCGATTGTCACATATTGCGACGAGATGGCCGAGGTATGGCTGAGATTTATCCGAAAGCATTATAAGAGCTTCATCTATCTGACATTTTCCTAAATATGATGAGAGCTTTTTAAAAGTTCCGAGATAAGGAAGACCTAACTTTGAATGAGGAGATGTATCGAAGTATCCCGCTATTTCATATCCCAGTGTGGGGGATGAAGTTATTTTATCAATGAATTTTTCCGTACAATCGTTTATCCCTAAAATTATGATGAATTTTTTGTTATAGCCCTTGCTTCTAAGATAACGCAGGATATTTCTCAGGAACAGTCTGTATAATACAGAGCTGAATGTATTCGCAAAAAAGTAAAACATCAGAGGTATCTGATATTGATAGAGTCTTGACATGATTATAACAAGAATTATCATTATCGTAAATACTATAAGACCTGAGCGAAGTATGTTAAGTACCTCAAATGCAAAGCCTGTAGAACGGTATGAGCGGTATAGGTCGCAGGAAAAGTTGCATAATATCTGTAATGCCGCCATTCCGAATAAAACGATGAGCGCTGCTTTTACGCTGTAATTATATTCTATAAGCATATTCATATTAAATATTATTATCATAAGATAATATGAAGCTATACAGGCCGAAAAGCTTATTACAGCATCTATTATCACATGCAGTGTATTCAGTGTTGTCTGATTTTGTTTTATCATCCGCCTCACCTCCAATAATAAATAATAGTGAATAAAGAATAAATAATTTCAACCGATAGTTTTTGTTAAGGGCAGAAGATATATTCATCACATATTTGCCGCATTACCGTTCTTTTTGTTGCTTGCATATTCTGAAAGCCGTTATCGTGTTTGCATAATTACTTATATCCTGAATCCGTGAAACTCAAAAGAACGACAACCCCGAAACTCTGATTACAAGCCGAAAAACAAAGCAGAAAACCACATCTTTTATGCACCCAAAAGGTGCATAAAAACTGGAAAAAATCCGCAGTTTATGCTATAATAGA